>CBHRAM010000049.1:0-14063 GCA_966076165.1 uncultured Chitinophagaceae bacterium | reverse complement strand
GGGCAATATATCCTCCGTTATTTTCATGGGCACTATCCAAAACCATAAATTTCCATCCCTTATGTTCAAAACTGTAAAACGGGTCTTTCATTTTGTGTTGCTGCAATACCCATTTCTTATCATACAAGGGGTCATTCTTAACTTCCACATCGCTCATCTGCCATCCCCAGGCATCATGGTTACCGATGCAGTGGTAGATAGGTAATTGGTTTTCTGCAGTCAATACCCTGTTCCATACATCCCATTGTTTCTGCACTTTTTCTTTGGATGCGTTTAGTGCATCCATGATCGAATCTCCTCCGTTCATGATAAAATCTACCGAAGGTTTTAATGCATTTACATGACGGAAAGCTTTACGCATACCTTGTTCTGCGGCCTCGGTAGGTTTCACATGCGTATCCGACAAAAAACCGATCCTGAAAACATTGGGTTTCTTTATTTCGGCGAAAGAAGAAGGTACAATAGATAAGACAGCTGCAGAGAGGGAACTTTGTTGCAGGAATTTTCTTCTGTTCATGGGGATTGTTTATTGGTTTATTCGTTTACTGGTTTATTGGTAGCAGAAATAATTACGAATAAACGAATAAACCAGTAAACCAATCAACTACTTATAGATAAGTGGCCATTTCGGATTGATATTCTTTGGCAACAATGGTTGCCTGTTCTGCGAAATCTTCTCCGCCCCCGGCAAAAATTACGGCTCGACTGGCATTTACGAGTAAGCCGCAATCCTTATTCAATCCATATTTTGAAACATCCTGCAAACTTCCGCCTTGTGCTCCCACACCGGGTACCAGTAGGAAATGTTCGGGTATGATGGAGCGGATATGTCCGAGATCACTCGCTTTGGTGGCGCCTACTACAAACATGAGATTGGAGGGCGTGCCCCATGAACTTACTTTTTCCAATACCTTCTCATACAAATGCTTTTCGGTGATCCCGGATTTGAAAGTCAGCTGCTGAAAATCGTTACTGCCGGCATTGGAAGTAAGGCCGAGTACGATGGTCCATTTGTTTTCGTATTCGAGAAAGGGGCGTACACTATCTTCTCCCATATAAGGGGCAACCGTTACCGCATCAAAGGGTAATACTTCAAAAAATGTTTTTGCGTATTGAGAAGAAGTATTGCCTATGTCGCCGCGTTTGGCATCAGCGATGGTGAAATGTGTTTTGGGAATATAATGAACCGTTTTCTCCATCGCCTCCCACCCTTTCAATCCCTGCGATTCATAAAAAGCCGTATTGATCTTATAGCTTACGCAATGATCCTTGGTAGCATCGATGATGGCTTTGTTGAAAGCAAAAACTGCATCTGGATGCGATTGAAGATGCTTGGGAATTTTGGTAATATCGGTATCCAGTCCTACACAGAGATAGCTTTTCTTAAGCCTGATCTGTTCGATAAGTTGGGGGCGGTTCATGGGGCGAAGGTAAGAAAGTCTATGGTTTGTAGTCTGTGGTCTGCAGTTAGTTGAAAAATCAACAACAGACAACAGACCACAGACTACAAACTACAGATTACAGACTGTCCTTACAGTCCTGTATAATAATCATACCCCCTCTCCGCCCAGTAATCCGGTGGCCTTTCGTTGGCGAAGGTGATGGTGCCGATGCGTTTGAGGTGTTTTACACCATATTTTACGGGAATGATCAACCGTAAAGGGTAGCCCTGGTTCATGGGTAAGGGTTTGCCGTTGAGTTCGTAGGCAAGAATGGTTTGGGGATGGAGGATGCTTGGCATATCGATACCTACATAATATTCTTCATCGGGGGTATTCATGCCCACGTATTTCATTTTGGTTTCTTTATCGAGACCGTATTTTTTGATCAGTTCAGAAAAACGTACACCGCTCCACCAGGTGATCTGGCTCCAGCCTTCGATGCATTTAAAATTATGTACCACATCAATTTTGGGGAGTTTTTTGATATCGTCCATCGTGAGGAATAAAGTATCGCCCCCGGCTTTTACGATCTGCAGTTTCCAGGTGGCGGGATCAAAATCATCATTGCCCAAACCCACATCACCATTCACCCTTGCTTTTTTGGCAGCAGCCGATTTAGGGTATTCTTTTACCAGGCGTTTGGTGCTGTATAACCCGCTGTACACTTCTTCATTTATATCCAGCACTTTACGCAAGGGTTTGGGAATACCACCACGGATCCCATTATCCAATGGTTGATTACCCAACCATTTCCAGCCTGCCCATGCCAGGCCGATCATGGCAAAGAATACGACAAAAGCGATGATGCTTTTCCGTTTGTATTTTTTGGCGGCAGCTTCATCCACAATGAATTCTTTCATGGTTATTTGGTTTGTGTTTTGTTCTTGTCTTTGATCACTTCAAAACCTGCTACCATGGCCCGGAAATTATTCCATCCGGCCAGGATCACCTGTATAATATGGATCACAAAAAATAATACATAGCCCACGGTAAGGATAAAATGTTCAGCCCTTGCCGCTTCATATCCCCCGCATAGATTGGTGAGCCATTGGATCTGCACCGGTTTATAGATCGCAAACCCGGTAAGTAAAGAACCAAAGCCCATTAATACGATCATCGTATAGGCAATTCTTTGTGCTGCATTATATTTTGATTGTGGCGGAGCCGTTTTACGGATATGCAGGTCGTGCAGGATCACCTGAAAGGATTCTTTTAACGAATGCCTGTTGGGGAGCAAATAGCGCCACTCGCCGGACACAATGGTATATGTAACATACAGCAACCCATTGATCATAAATAGCCACATAAATACAAAATGGAAAGCCATTCCCTCTGACAGCCGGTGGGTGATATGAAAGGTTTCATAAAAAGATTCAGGAAAGAATTTGATCAGTACTGATTTACCGATGGAGATCTCATATACATCATTGGCCCAGTAGATCAGGATCCCGCTCCAGATCATAATCGTGAGTATCGGAAAATTGACCCAGTGCATCCACCGGGTGGCCAATTTGTGTTTATAAACGATCTTAATAGCCATAAGCAGGTTTTGCAGTAACAAATTAGGGCATCCTCTTCTAAAATGCAATGAACGGACAGCTGACTCATCTACGATGACTGTCCGTTCATGGTTTTGACGAAAGGAAGTTCGAATCCTTTCACAAAGGAGAAAATATTTTTACGCTGCTACATGCTATTCATAATTATAGACCTGATAACCCCAGGCAGCCAGGCTGAATGACTTACCCGCTTCCATTTTTTCTTTCTGATTACTGAAGATCTCTGTGGCTTCCCCGGAGAGTAAACCATCCTTAACAGCAAAGTTTACCGGAGTATTGGAAAGATTCAATAATACAACCACTTTGTGCTTATCAGATTGACGTACAAAAGCATAGACCTTATCGTCTGCCCCTGTTATCAGTTTTACGAAACCGGCATTGGGACTGAGTGCAGGATTGGATTTGCGCAGCGCCAGCAGTTTTTGATACATGCCTGCCCTGCCCAGTTTGGTAAATGACATGGTATCCTTGTCGAAGAACTTAATAGAACGCAGAACAGGTTCTTCCTGACCGCTGTAGATCAGGGGTATGCTGCGTTTCATGGTTTGTGTCATTACAGCAAAAGGCGCATGAGAATCGCCGGGCATGGTAGCAAAATCGGCTTTGTTCCAGCTGTTCTCGTCGTGGTTACTGGTAAAGAATAAGCGGATACCGTTCTTCACTAAAGTAGAATCTGTAAAGGCAAACACGCTGTCCATGGCCGCAGCATTTCTTTTACCGGCCGCCACCAGTTTCATCATATTGAATTCGGGCCATGAATAAGTGGCATCAAAACCCACTTCATGGAGCCAGGCACTATCCGTTTCTGCCAGCATAAATACATTTTTAGTGGCTTTGAGTTGTTTGATACATTCTGTCCAGAAAGCACGAGAGGGCCCAACAGCATAATCGCAACGCAAACCATCTATGCCGGTTTCTGTAACCCATGCTTTCATTTGTGCGATCATGGTATCGCGTAATTCGGCATTAGCAAAATTGAGTTTACGGGTATCGGTCCAGTCGAATTGAGAAACCGGTTTACCCGTACTGTCCTTTACATAAAAATCGGGATGCTTCTGTAACCAGTAATGATCTGCACCGGTATGATTGGGTACCCAGTCGATCAATATTTTAAAGCCTTTCTCATGTGCTTCTTTTACCAATGCTTTCCAATCGTCCATGGTTCCATATTCGGGATTAATGGCTGTATAATCAGATACGGCATAATAACTACCCAATGAACCTTTGCGGTCCGTTTTACTGATGGGATTGACGGGCATGAACCATAAGGTCTGCACACCCATTTCCTTGAGTCTGTCGAGATGTTTGGCAAAAGCTTTGAAAGTACCTTCCGGCGTGTATTGGCGGACATTTACTTCGTAGATATTTCCCTGCATGATCCATGCGGGATGGCCGTCTATTTTGGCTGTATCAGAAACGGCAGAGCTGTCTCCCCCATTTTTACAGGAAGCAAAAGCCGCAAGCAGCAAAAGCAGCGGCAGGCTATTTTTTATGCGCATAACAATCGGTTTAGGGTATAAATTTAGGGAAGTATGTGTATAATGCACACATTTATTAGCCGTCATTGCGAGGAACGAAGCAATCTGAAAATCAGCGTTTAGTCGTATAGTAATGATGAGGCTTCCCGGATAGTTTTTCGCAATTATACAATCCACAGATTGCTTCGTTCCCCGCAATGACGAACAAAACCCTTTCTTTGCACCATAACGATCTACTATGGAAAAGCAGCCCATGTATTACGGCGGATACCTGCATCTTGATAAAATATTAGATGCCCAATACCCGGTAAGTTTTGAAGAAGGCAATGAACCTGCTCACGATGAAATGCTGTTCATTGTGATACACCAGGCTTATGAACTCTGGTTTAAACAGATCCTTTTCGAACTGGATTACGCGATGAAGGTTTTTGCGCAGGAAAAGATCAATGATAATTCAGAAGACCTGAACCTTGTGCGCCACCGCTTGCACCGGGTGATCAGCATTATGCAGTTACTGAACCAGCAAGTGCATATCCTCGATACGATGACGCCGCTGGACTTTTTAGAGTTCCGGAATTTACTAACGCCTTCCTCCGGATTTCAAAGTAAACAGTTCCGTTTAATAGAAGCCAAACTGGGTTTGGAAATCGACAAACGCCATCATAAAGAATATTACAAAAGAACCAATGAAGGTGGATTTACCAAAGAAGATTATAATACGATAACCGATACCGAAGAACAGAAGAATCTTTTGCAACTGGTAAACGGCTGGCTGGAACGTATGCCGTTCTTTACAGAAGAGTACTGGAAACAATATCAACCGGCAGCCAATACCAGCGTTACTTCCCATCCTTTCTGGGCAGATTACAGACAGGTATATCAAACAGGTTTAACAGAGAGAGAAGCAAATAAACTTGCCGATTTTGATTTTGTATTTTTTGAAAAACAGATTGACAATTATACGCCAGAACAATTGGAGAGTTTACGCAGCAACTTCTCCCCTGCTGCCTTGCGTGCGGCATTATTCATTATGCTTTATCGTGATTTTCCCGTGTTTCAAACATCATATCAGATCCTGGATTCATTAATTGAGATAGACCACCTCATGAGTAACTGGCGCCATAAACACCTGATCATGGTTAGGCGGATGATCGGTATGCGTGTGGGTACGGGCAATACATCCGGAGCAGGGTATCTGGAGGGGGCATTGAGTGAGCATTATGTATATAGGGATCTGTCGGGCTTGTCAACGTATCTGATCGAGCGGAAGAAGTTGCCGAAACTGCCGGAGGAGTTAATCAAGAACCTCGGCTTCAACCCCCTCTTGGTCTCCCCCTGGTAGGGGGAGAAAGTTGGGGATGCTTTTTGAGTTTGGTGGGTCTTAGAACTACTGGCCTTGGGCCAGCATTCTTTTCTTATTCACTTTCCTGTTTTCCCTCCCCTTTCAGGGGAGGTGTCCCGACAAAGTCGGGACGGAGGGGTGACGGGAACGGCTTGTTAAGAATTCCTTTTCTCCAACCAATCCCTGATCTCTTTCAACACCCCTACCAAATCTCCAAACACCCTGCTATTCTCAAATCGCAAAACCGTAATTCCCTGGGCAGTCAGGAAAGCGTCTCTTTCGGTATCAATCATCACTCCTTCTTTCGTATAATGTTGCTGACCATCTAACTCAATAGCGAGTTTTTCATCGAAGCAATAAAAATCCAGAATATAGTTAAGGATACTGAATTGTCTTCTGAACCTTCTCCCCTGCATCTTACCGTTCCGCAAATACAGCCATAGCAATTTCTCGGCTTCGGTAGGATTATTGCGAAGTGCTTTCCTGTTGGGTTCAAGATATTTGAGATTGTTGATCCGGTTATTTTGAAACATACTGTTAAAATACAGTCCTTCTCAAGAATTACTATCTATCATACGACACAATAAATACGCAGTATTTCTACGAACCTCTCAAATACTTCCCTCCCCTTTCAGGGGAGGTGTCCCGGCAAAGCCGGGACGGAGGGGTAACACCACCTGTATCGCAATCAATATTTCCGCTATCTTTATTCCCCCTCACAAACCACGATTTTCGCAATCATATATATCCTATCTATGAAGATCACACACCTACTTACAGCGGCCTTGATTTGTTTTGTGGCAAACACGCATGCACAAAAGAAAGAATCTCCTCTACCGGTTTATCCTGATACAAAAATCGGTAAACTGAGTAATGGCATTACTTATTATATCCGTAAGAACATTGAACCCAAAAACCGTGCAGAACTGAGATTGGTTGTGAATGCAGGCTCTGTGCAGGAGAGCGACAAACAGGTAGGACTTGCACATTTTGTAGAGCATATGTGT
This sequence comes from uncultured Chitinophagaceae bacterium, assembly GCA_966076165.1. Lineage (GTDB taxonomy): Bacteria > Bacteroidota > Bacteroidia > Chitinophagales > Chitinophagaceae > Sediminibacterium. The sequence goes on along the minus strand of CBHRAM010000049.1, from coordinate 7,235 downwards.
TTTAACGGCACTAGCCATTTTAAGAAAAATGAGCTGGTGAATTTTCTGGAGAAAAGCGGTGTGAGTTTTGGCGCCGATCTGAATGCCTATACCTCTTTTGATGAAACCGTTTACAAATTACAGGTGCCTACGGATAGTCCGATGGTGTATAAACAGGCCATGCAGATCCTGGAAGACTGGGCGCACAATGTGAGTTTTGAAACTACAGAAATTGATAAAGAAAGAGGTGTGGTTGTGGAAGAATGGCGACTGGGTCGTGGTGCCGATGCGAGGTTACAGGATAAGTTCTTCCCCATGTTGTTAAAGGGTTCTCAATATGCCAAACGTATGCCGATTGGTACCAAAGCCAATATTGATACGGCTCATTATAACATGCTTACTTCTTTTTATAAAGACTGGTACCGGCCCGATCTGCAGGCGGTGATTGTTGTGGGTGATATTGATGTGGCGGAGACTGAACAAATGATCAAAGATCATTTTGCCTCTATTCCTGCTGCCGTTAACCCGAAAAAAAGAATCCAATACAGTATCCCCTCCCATACAGATACACGCACAGCGATCTTGACCGATCCGGAGCAGGCATATAATGTGGTGCAGATCTATTATACGCAACCACAAACCATTGTAAAAACCGCATCAGAATACCGCGCGAGCATGGTTCGCGAATTGTTTAACCAGATGATGAGCAGCCGTTTGGATGAGATCTCTCAAAAACCAGAAGCCCCTTTTCTTTTCGGGAGCAGCAGTTATGGAGGCTTTTTGGGTGATAAGGATGCATTCAGCCTGATCGCATTGGCAAAAACAGGAAAAGAGATCAATGCTTCCATACAGACCTTACTTACAGAAAATGAAAGGGTGAAACAATATGGTTTTGTACAAACAGAATTAGACAGGGCGGTGAAAAATGTATTGACCAGAATGGAAAACCTCTATAATGAACGTGACAAAACAAAATCTGCAGAGCTGGTGGAAGAACTGATCCGGAACTATCTAAAAGGGGAAGCCATTCCCGGTACAGCTGTAGAATATGAACTGTATAAAAAATATATCCCTTCCATCAGCCTGACTGAAATCAATCAACTGATCGCCCAGTGGATCAAGCCTACGGATCGCTCCATTGTGATCACGGCTCCTGAAAAAGAAAAACACCTGCTTCCCACACAGGCGGCTGTATTGGCACAGTTGAATAAACCGATCGGTAAACTGAAAAAATATGTTGACAAAGTTTCTACCGGCCCTTTATTACCCGTTGAACCTGTTGCCGGCAAAGTGGTGAGTGAGAAAAAATATGAAGCGATCGGCACAACGGAATGGACCTTATCCAATGGTGCCCGCGTTGTGTTGAAACCCACTACTTTTAAAAATGATGAGATCGAATTTTCCTGCATCAGTTGGGGTGGCACTTCTCTTTATAGTGATGCCGAGTTTCTGAGTGCTTCCAATGCCTCTGTATCAGCAGCTGTTGGCGGCATGGGCAATCATGATATGCAGGATTTACAAAAAGCACTCAGCGGCAAGAACTGTTATGTATCCGCATCCCTCGCCAATACCATGCAGGGGATGAATGGAAACAGTTCTGTAAAAGACCTGGAAACGGCTTTACAATTGTTATACGGCAGTTTTATGGCGCCGCGTAAAGACACGACCATGTTCAAAGTAGTGCTGCAGCAATTTAAAGTAGAGCTGGAGAATAAAGACAAATCACCCGAATCTGTTTTTGGCGACTCGGTCAGTTATATCATGGGGAATTATCATCCCCGCCGTAAACCTTTTAGTGTTGCCGACCTGAAAAAGATAGACCTGAACCGTTCCTTTGAAATATACAAAGAGCGTTTTAGCAATGCGGGGCAATTCCTCTTCACTTTTGTAGGTAATTTCAATACAGATAGTATCAAACCCCTGATTGAAAAATATATTGCCTCATTACCGGCCACTTCTCAGAAAGATATGTATAAGGATCCCGGTGTTAGGATGCCCACCGGACATATCAATAAAGTGATCCGTAAAGGCAAAGAGAACAAAGCGGCCGTACGTTTATTCTTCTCCGGTGAAACGGAATACAATGAAACTGATGACAGACAGTTAAGCCAGCTCTGCAAAGCACTCGGCATCAGGCTTCGGGAAGTATTGCGTGAAGATGCAGGTGGCGTATATGGTGTGGGCGTAAGCGGCGGATTAAACCGTGAGCCCTACAGTAATTACAGCATCGGGATCCAGTTTGGTTGCGCACCGGAGAATGTAGATAAACTGGTGGCATTGGTAATGGAGGAAATTAAAAACACAAAAGCCAACGGTGTGGCACAGATGAATGTAGACAAAGTGGTTGCCGAGCAAACCCGTGCTTTGGAGAATTCCGTAAAAGAGAACAGTTACTGGCGCTATTCCATCGAACAAAAATTCTTCCGCAATACAGACCCTTTAAAGATACTGGATGCTCCCAAACTGATCAAGGAATTTAATGTGGAAAGAACCAAGGTACTCGCGAATAAATATTTTGATGATAAAAATGTAGCCAGGTTGGTGTTATTACCGGAAGGGAAATGATCTATCCATCAACACCTTCTCTATTATGAAGATCATTGCCTGGAACTGCAATATGGCTTTTCGTAAAAAAGCAAAACCTGTTTTATCCTGTAAACCGGATCTGTTAGTGATATCTGAGTGTGAGCATCCTGATAAGATCATTTCGTATGCCGGTTTCAAACAGCCAACTGACCATCTTTGGATCGGAGATAATCCCAATAAGGGCTTAGGCATTTTTTCCTATGGGGACTACCGGTTCAGATTGCATGAATCGTATAATCCTTCCATTAAACTGATCGCACCAGTGGTGGTAAGCGGTGGTGAGATGGATCTGATGCTTTTTGCCATCTGGGCCAATAACCCGCTGGATAAAGATGGCTGTTATGTTGAGCAGACCTGGAAAGCGATCCATTACTATGCTCCCCTACTCAAAAAACAGCATGTGATCCTTGCAGGGGATCTTAACAGCAATACGATCTGGGACAGAAAAACAAGGGTAAGCAATCATTCGGATGTGGTTGCCCATCTACAGAAAAGGGGCATTGAAAGCAGTTATCATTTATTTCATCAACAGCAACAGGGAAAGGAGAAACATCCTACGCAGTATATGTACCGGCATAAAGACAAGCCCTATCATTTAGACTACTGTTTTGCTTCAAAAGCATTGTCGGAAAGACTTGCATCCGTTAAGATAGGCAGTCATAAAAAATGGGCGGCATTTAGTGATCATGTGCCGGTAATTGTATCGTTTGATACAAAATAGTAAGATCCTTTGCAGGACTTAATCAAAGTATGGCTATTTTATCTATCTTCCTTATACATTCAAATCAAAACGATGAAATTCCCATCAATTATCTGTCTTGCAGTTTTCGCTTCCCTTTCTTCGCAGGCACAACTAATCAATGATTCTTTATTAATAGATGGCCATTACAGAAGTTTTCATTTCACCAAACCGCAAAACAGTAAGGTTGATGGCAGCCTGGTATTCGTATTACACGGTTCAGGAGGCAAAGGTGAGGATATGTTAAGAAGAGCAGCAAAACTGGAAGCCCTCTCCCATTCAGAGAATGTGCTGTGTGTCTATCCTGATGGCTATAAAAAATACTGGAACGAATGTCGTAAAGCATCCAATGCCGCTGCCAATCTTGAAAATATTGATGAACCCGGTTTCTTTGATGGCATGATCAGTTATTTTTCTACAAATTATCATATCAATCCCAAACAGGTTTTTGCTGTGGGCACTTCCGGTGGCGGACATATGGCCTATAAATTAGCGCTAACGATTCCGCAAAAATTCAGGGCCATCACTGCGATCATTGCCAATTTACCGGATAGTGCCAATATGGATTGTACTGAAGCAAGAGTGCCTATTCCTGTTATGATCGTTAATGGAACTGCAGACCCAACCAATCCTTATAATGGTGGAGAAGTTAAAATACCCAATACTGTTTTAGGAACTGTCAGGTCAACAGAAAACACATTTCACTATTGGGCCGTTTTGGATGGATACAAAGGAGAACCTGTAAAGACCTTGGTGCCTGATACAGACCCAAATGATGGAAAAATCATTGAGCGATATACCTATTCCGGTAAAGGTAAACCTGAAGTGGTTTTATTAAAAGTAATCGGCGGTAAGCATGACTACCCTAATGATATTGATGTTCATTTAGAGGCATGGGATTTCTTCAAACGACAAATTTCTTCTCACTAACCTCGTAAAACTTTTTCTTAACCGCCAGGACGCTAAGATGCAAAGGATCGCAAGGATTTAAACAGCCATTTCTTTATTGTATTTATTCCGGTAGTCCACCGGCGACATGCCTGCGATCTTTTTAAATACATCCCTGAAAGCCTTGGTATCGGTATAGCCTACCTCGTACATCACTTCATTTACCGTTTTTCTTCCGATCTCCAATTGTTTTTTAGCTGCTTCTATTTTTACACGTTGCATATATTCTACCGCCGTATTACCTGTGGATTTTTTAAACCGTCTTTCAAAACTTCTTCTCCCGATCCCGAATTGATCTGCCAGTTGATCGATGGTTAGTTTATCACTGAAATGTGCTTCCATAAATTCCTGGGCTTTTTTGATTTCATGGTCGTCATGATCTTTCTGGCCGCGGAACATGATAAAAGAAGACTGGCTCCGCTGTCCAATTTCAAGTACAAAATATTTGGAGGCCATGATGGCTGTTTCGCGGTTGGTATATTTTTCAACAAGGTATAATAAGAGGTTCCAGTAAGCATTGGCACCACCGCTGGAATAGAGCCCGTTCTGATCGGTCATCATCTTATCATCCACCATGATCACTTCGGGAAACATCTGTCTGAATTCGTTGGCAAACGACCAGTGTGTGGAACATTGCCGCCCATTTAGCAAACCTGTAGAAGCCAGCAGAAATGCGCCGATGCATAAACTGGCCAGTTCTGCACCCTGTTTATACTGATCGATCATCCATGGTAAGTAAGGGCTATTGTCATTGATCACTTTTTTGATATCACCACCAATGGCGGGAATAATGACCAGGTCCGTGCTTTTCACATCCTTCATCAATACATCGGGATAGATAGAGAACAAGCCGTCATTCAACTTTACTTCTTTGGTTAATCCCACCATCTGCACTTTGAAAGGTTCCGGTTTTCCGGCAGCTGTAAAGAACTGGTTCACGGCAGTGAACATATACCTCGGATCGGCAATAGCGGCCATCACCGCATTTTCAGGAACAATAATCGATACTGTTTTCATACGGTAAACTTAAGAAGTTTATCAGTCGCAATCAACCCCTTATATTGACGTATTTCCCCATTTCAGGTATGAAGTATTGACGGTAGGTTTGTTATTCTTTCATCAAAAACCTGTTATGAGCTATATTTCTGCCTATCTGTCCTTTAAGGGCCAATGCCGTGAAGCCATGCATTTTTACCAATCCTGTCTGGGTGGTGATCTTAGTATTCAAAGTGTGGGTGAATCACCTGTTGCCGCACAATGCCCCGAATCTATTCACCACCAGGTAATGCATTCTTCACTTACCAGTGGAGGTATCCTGTTATTGGGATCGGACATGGAACATCCGAGATACCCTATTCACAAAGGCAACCAGATCGGCCTTTGCATTCAATGCAGCAGTGAAGAAGAGATCCATCGGTTTTTCACCAAACTCTCTGCTGAGGGCAAGATCATTGAGCCGATTCAAAAACAATTCTGGGGTGCTTTGTTTGGCGAATTGGAAGACAGGTTCGGTACCCGCTGGATGTTTCATTACGAGATCAAATAAATCAAATAGTATCTATGGTGGAAGTTTTTAAAACCAATGTGCGGCATAAAAAAGAAGCCGGTATCTTATTATCAGACCTGCTAAAAACATTCCCCTGTTACCGGATCAATTTTGATCTGATGGACCGGGATAAGATCCTGCGGGTGGAAGGCAGTTTTGTACAACCCGAACAGATCATCGAGGCACTAAAAGGTAAACAATATGAATGCGAAGTGCTCAATTGAGCACAACTACCCATATTTCCCTCCCCTTTTAGGGGAGGTATCCCCAAAGGAGGATGGAGGGGTTAGATTTTGATTAAAATCCGGGGCTGGCCTCCCATCAATCTCAAGAATGATTATTTTAGTAAGACCACGCCATTACCTTACTAAATAACCATGCAAAAAATAACGGACAGCTCTTTACAAAAATGGTATGCATGCATCATTGCCCTGCTGGGTTGGTTTGCCGTGGTTACCCAGTTTATCCTTTTAATAGAGAACAGAACAACTTCTCTACCGGAAGCCATCATGCGGTTCTTCAGTTTTTTTACCGTACTCTCAAATATTCTTGTTGCCATTACATTCAGCTTTGTTTTTTTTCAGGGTAAAAATAAATGGAGCCGTTTTTTCAGCCAACCTACTACTTTAACCGCCATCACGGTGTATATTATCGTGGTGGGTGCTGTGTACAATACCATTCTGCGGATGATCTGGCACCCGGTGGGTTTACAAAAACTGGTTGACGAACTCTTACATTCTGTGATTCCTGTATCGGCTGTTTTGTTCTGGATCTTTCTGGTTCCCAAATCTTCATTGAAATGGAAAAACAGCCTGCCCTGGCTTTTCTATCCGATGGGCTATGCATTATTCATTACAGCAAGAGGTGTTTTCTCCGGTTTCTACCCCTACCCTTTTGTGAATGTGCCGGTGATCGGTTATCCAAGGGCTTTGTTAAATGGAGTTGTTTTAGGAGTGGTATTCCTGGGTTTGTCCTTATTTTTGATCGCCATTGCCCGTTTCCTCAGCAGGAAACAGGCAAATGCCCAATAAGCGATCACTACTTAATCAACACATCTTATGGTAGAAAATGTACAGATCCTCCAATCGGAGATCTTATGTAATAATTGGTATACGTTAAGAAAGATCACCTACGAATTCAATAAACCGGATGGCAGTAAACACACACATGCACGTGAAGTGTACGACAGGGGCAATGGTGCCACTATTCTGCTATATAACACTGAAAACAAAACCATCATCCTTACACGCCAATTTCGTTTGCCTACTTATGTAAATGGCAATGAAGACGGCATGTTGATAGAAGCCTGCGCCGGTTTACTGGAAAAAGATAACCCGGAAGCCTGTATCAAAAAGGAAACCGAAGAGGAAACAGGATATCAGGTGAAAGATGTCCGTAAAATATTTGAAGCGTATATGTCGCCCGGTTCTGTAACCG
>CBHRAM010000048.1:0-14071 GCA_966076165.1 uncultured Chitinophagaceae bacterium | reverse complement strand
AGTCGGGCCCGTGTCTCAGTGCCCGTGTGGCTGATCATGCTCTCACATCAGCTACTGATCGTAGACTTGGTGGGCCGTTACCCCGCCAACTATCTAATCAGCCGCACACCCATCAACAAGCGCCGAAGCTATAATAGCAATGTGATGCCACATCGCTATGTTACGGGGTATTAATCCAAATTTCTCTGGGCTATTCCCCACTTGTAGGAAGGTTGTGTACGTGTTCCGCACCCGTTTGCCGGTCGCCGCCCAGTATTGCTACCTGCGCTGCCCCACGACTTGCATGTATTAAGCCTGCCGCTAGCGTTCATCCTGAGCCAAGATCAAACTCTCCATTGTAAATGTTGTTGTTTGACCTGACTATTATTCTCAATTAAATTGAAATTAACAATCGGTATGTTGTTATTTTTTGATTGCTGTAAACCTTACCATAAAATCTAAATTCAAATCTAGTTTTATGCTGCTGTTGCTTCCAAACTTTCAAAGATCTTTTGGCTTTTCTAAGCCACCCTTTTTATCGGGTTGCAAAGGTAAGAGCCTTTATTTTTGTGACCAAAATTATTTGAAGAAATTTCAAACTTTTTTGATCAAAATAAATCGTTTTAAGAACTACCGTTTTTTAACGGGCTGCAAAGATAAAGAGGTTTTTTTCCGAGCCAAATTTAATTTGAATTTTCTTCAAATTTCTTTTTCACAAAACCCTTATTTCTTCTTCAGAGAACTACCGTTTTTGTTGAACGGGCGGCGAAGATAAGCTTGTTATTTTATCTACCAAATTTTTCTTCAAAAAAGAGGTAAATTTTTATCTGCCATTGATTTGCTGAACCTGCAAAGAACATCCTCTTTTTGTAAAAGCGGGTTGCAAAGATAACCCCGGATTTGTTTTAAACAAATCTTTTTCAAAATTAATTCTGCCCAAACAGGGTAAACAGAGTGATAGCGTGACTTTCAGCCTGTAAAAAAACTTTCAGATTGTCTGAAACAAGTATCGGATAGATCGTTTATGAGGGGATTTTAAACCTGTTGGAACATCAATAACAACCGAAACCCGGTCTATCAGGTATTTAGTAGTGCTTTATGTAAGCGTCTGTCTGCAGAAAAGGCTTTAACGTATCCTTATAAATTACACGGTTGAGGAACAAACCCTGTGGCGGGGTTGAGAAATCGGCTTTTGCACAATCTTTTGCTTCGATCACCGACAGAAACCCTTCTATATCCAACTGCCCCCTTCCTACTTTAAGCATGGTGCCTACCAATCCGCGTACCATACCCCGCAAAAAGCGGTTGGCCTGTACCCGATAGATTAACAAGGGCCCGTCCTGCAGCCATTCTGAGGCTTCAATGGCACAGATAAAGGTCTTTACCTGGGTATTGCGTTTGGAAAAACTGGTGAAATCGTTGTGCTCCAGAACAATCTTTGCGGCTTCCTGTAGCAGATCCAGATCCACCGGATAAGGGAATTGCCAGGCCCTATCGCTCAAAAAAGGGTTCTTTTGCTTGTAAATGAAGTAGTTATACTCTCGTGAAACCGCATCAAAGCGGCAATGGGCCGTATCCGGCACCGGGTAAATGCCTTTGATACTGATATCGTCCGGTACAATAGCATTCAGGTTATAGATGCTTTTAGGCAGGATCTCTGTTTCCGAATCGAAATGGAAAAAATTCTGGTTGGCATGCACCCCTGCATCGGTTCTTGAAGATCCGGTTAACTCAAAAGGCGTTTTGAACAGGGTCTGCAGGGCTTTCTGTACCTCTCCCTGGATAGTATGGGCATTCTCCTGCACCTGGAAACCGCTGTAGGCTGTGCCTTTATAGGAAAGTTCCAGAAAATACCTTGGCATACTGCTTATTTAATAGAGAGTTTATAACGATCAAGATATGCCGGGCCGGTAAATTGAAAAGCCAGTGCTGCTTCACCCTCTCCCGTTTTATGTATCCGGGCAGATTGTTTGGGTGCTTCTTCTTTCAGGGCAGGAATGAACACGGCGACCGTATCTGCCTTGCCCTTATTGATAATAATATATACCTGGTCTATTCCGGCGGCATTGGCTTTGTCGAAGATCTTCTGAATAGGTGGTTCGCTGGACCGGGGTGATTTTGCCGGGGCAGGTTTTTCGGCTATTGTTGTTGTAACCGGAGCTGAAACGGTTTTTGCAGTGGTATCTGCAATGGGCAGGGTCTTTTTTTCAGGCTCCGCCGGCCGGGCAATGACCAATACGGGCTTCTCTTCTTTTGGTTTTGGCTTTTCGGTACCCTTTGTTACGGCAAAACTTACCATATCAAACAGGCTCCAGGTATTGCTGATGGATTGTTTTAATGTGAAGCCGCGGGGCTTATCGTCCATGGTGAGGGTAAAGCTGTAAGCGGGTAACGAGGTATCCTGAAAACTGAAGACCAGGATCTGTTCCCCTGCCCCTACTTGCGGGATCACCAGATAGCCTGTAGCAGATGATGGATAGTCGTTCCCTTTCCACTTAACAAGAAAAGCCCTGTTGTTCTCGGATTGAATATGAATAAAGCTGGCCGGTTGGGCAATAGCCGATCCACTAAAGAGCAGAATCATTAAGGCCATCATCACCCGGCTGATATATTTAGATACGGACATCTATCGGTTGTTTATACAAATCTACTTAAATCGCTTATCTCTCAGCAGCCTGTACTGATTTATCAGTTTAATTTTCCTTTCACAAAAATCATTGTACTGAGATAGCCAGTGGATTTATCTTTAGGTTTCTTAAAAGAGATACATGAAGAAACTATTATGGGTACTGGCTATTTGTATGGTACAGGTTGTGAATGCGCAGATCCAGCTGTCTGCCGATGATGACTGGAAAACCATCTATCGCGCAACACCTACTAAGATCAACGACCTGGTGCATACAAAACTGGATGCGAAGTTTGATTACAGCAAATCTTACCTGAATGGTAAAGTATGGATCACCCTGAAGCCGCATTTTTATCCTACCGATTCACTGGAACTGGATGCGAAAGGCATGAATATTTATAAAGTGGAACTGGTGAAAGCCGGAAAGAATATCCCTTTAAAATATGTTTACGACAGCCTTTTCCTTGACATTCATCTTGATAAGACCTATCTGAAAGATGAAAAATATACGGTGTATATAGAGTATACCGCCAAGCCCGATGAGTTTCAATCCGAAGGAAGCACTGCGATCACCGATGCGAAAGGCTTATATTTTGTGAACCCGAAAGGGGAAGATAAGACCAAGCCCACACAGATCTGGACACAGGGTGAAACAGAAGCAACTTCTGTTTGGGTACCTACAATAGATAAGACCAATCAAAAGACCACGCAGGAGTTTAACCTGACAGTGCCCGATAAATATGTGTCACTTTCCAATGGTAAACTCACTGCACAAAAAAAGAATACCGATGGTACCCGCACAGATACCTGGGTGATGGATCTTCCGCATTGTCCCTACCTGTTCTTTATCGGTGTGGGTGATTTTGCGGTTGTTAAAGACAGTTACAAAGGCAAGGAAGTGAATTACTATGTAGAAAAGCCTTACGAAAAAGTGGCACGCAAAATTTTCGGCAACACACCGGAGATGATGAAATTCTATTCTGAAAAAGTTACCGGTATTGAATATCCCTGGGTAAAATACAGCCAGATCGTAGGGCGTGATTATGTGAGTGGTGCGATGGAAAATACCACGGCCACTTTACACCAGGAAAGTGCACAGCAAAATGCGCGTGAGCTGATTGACGGGAATGAATGGGAAAGCACGGTTGCGCATGAACTGTTTCACCAATGGTTTGGCGACTTAGTTACAGCAGAGAGCTGGAGTAACCTGACCGTAAATGAAAGTTTTGCCAATTACAGCCAGACATTATGGGCCGAACACAAGTATGGTGCCGATGCTGCGGGTTTTGAGAATTATAAAGACATGCAGACCTATCTCAGCAGAGGTGGAAAGAATAAAGACCTGGTGCGTTTTTATTATGCCGACAAAGAAGATATGTTTGATGCCGTAACCTATGAGAAAGGCGGCAGGATCTTACATATGCTGCGGAATTTTGTGGGTGATGAAGCTTTCTTCAAATCCTTGAATAAATACCTCACGGCCAATAAATTCGGGAATGGCAGTGCACACAAACTGCGTATGGCTTTTGAAGAAGTTACCGGTAAGGACCTGAACTGGTTCTTTAACCAATGGTATTTTGGGAGCGGCAACCCTAAGCTGGAGATCAGTTATGGCTATGATGCGGCTTCAACGACAGCCAAAGTATTCATCAAACAAACACAGGCGGGTGATAAATTATTCAAACTGCCCGTTGCCATTGATATTTACCAGGGTAGTCAAAAGAAAAGATATACAGTATGGGCTGAAAATAGAGCAGACACTTTTTCTTTTCCGGTTTCTTCCAGGCCGGACCTGATCAATGTAGACGGTGATAAGATATTGCTCATCGAGAAAAAAGATGATAAAAAAATTGCTGAGTATGTTCACCAATACCAGTATGCCGGTAAATTCTTAGACAGAAGGGAGGCGATAGAATTTGCTTCCAAACGAACCGGTGATGCTGCTGCGTATGGTTTATTGGTAAAGGCACTGGATGACCCTTTTTATGCATTGAGGGTACTTGCGATCAAAGGATTTGACAATGCAATACCTGATGCTGCAACCATTACCCGCCTGAGACCCTTGCTAAAACAGATAAACATTCTCTTGTGAAAGCTGCTGCCATTGATGCATTGGCTAAACTGAAGAATGAAATTTACAAAGACCTCTTCCTGAAATACACCAAAGATTCTTCCTACTCTGTTGCGGGTGCAGCGCTGGAAGCCCTGTCAGAACTTGACGGGAAGCTTGCTTTTGCCACCGCCAATTCACTTGCGAAAGATGAGAATAAAGGCCGGTTATTGTCTGCCATTACCAATGTGATCATCAAATATGGCGATGAAACTGCTTTTGATTTTGTTGCGGATAATTTTGAGCAGATCCCTTTATCGCAGGCCAAGTTTCCTGCCTTGACTTCTTTTAGCCAGTTCCTCGGTTCCGTAACCAATATGGCCAATTTTAAAAAAGGAGTGGATATGATCGTCAGGTTCAGAGATGACCTGCCGCAATCTATCCGTGTACAGACAGATCCTTTTATTAATGGAATTGCTTTGAAAGGGCTGGCTGCTAAAAAAGAGGCAGATGGTGCTAAGGAAATGGCGGATTATGTGAAATCGAAATTGCCGGCTGAGAAGAAATGATTTCATAACTCACTTGATGCATTATTAATAATTCAATCTCTCGACAATTCGAAACCGCTGGTCGCTCACGGTCCCGGCTAAGCCGGGAGCCTCGTCCCTGTTATCCCGCCATTGATCGGACTGATCAGGAACTATTCTTTGAATGATTAGTAATACTACTTTTTTAATCAGTTATGTATTGAATTCCGTGGAGATCAGTGCTTGTGTATGATCTTGTAGCAGGATTACTAACGATTCTTTATTAAACAAAAAAATGAAAGCCATCCCGCTAGACAGCTGGATGGCTTTTTGGTTGATGTTGGGATTGCTCCTAACTATTTTACAGTCATTTTAATATGCGCTTTCATCTTCATGGGTATTTGTTGCCCCATTGTGCTGCCATCTCCATCAGCAACCGCGTCTCCCTCTTCACTGATCATAATACCTGTTGCTGTACTATAATATCTTTTTGAATAGATGGTACCGGTTAAACCCATTTTAACTTCCATTCCCATTTGCTGAGAAGTTATGTTCATGTTCATCTTTGTTTTAACAGTTATTTCAATTACCGCTTCGGTCATGGCTGTTACTTCAGACTCTGAAGACAATTTCATGACTTCTGTTTGCAAAGAATCCATCCAATGATAACCTGTTCTCATTTTGGCGAGATCATCCTTGTATAAAATGAATTTTACAAATTCGGATGTTGCATCTTTCATTCCGATCTGCGCCAGGCTATTCAGTACATCACCACTAACTACTGAGGCACGATGATCTTCTATTTTAATTTCATTGGTCTTACCTAATAGTTTCGCAGCTTCCGCAAAACCGGGGTCATTTCTGTCTATTTCATTATCGGAATCAAAACTTCTCTCCTCCCCCAGTACTTTGCCCGTATTTTGCACACGCAGAAGTTTTGTTTGCAAAGAATATCCTTTTTCTGTTACCTGTGTAATTTGGTATTCACAAGTAGTAGTACCGGAAGATTCTATGTCTACATTTTCTCCCATTGAAGAAACTGAGATCGTATTGGTTGAGGCGACTACAACCTGCATTTTCTTTCCTACAGAAGGTTTAATTGACTGAGCAGCAACAAATAGGTTTCCCGAAAGGGTCAGGATAAGGACCAATAAATTTTTCATACAAATCTGGTTGATTATATAATCGGGGGGACCGATTTTTTTTACCAGCTACCACCTGCACCACCACCACCGGAGCTACCGCCGCCGAAACCACCGAAACCTCCGCCGCCACTATCACCACCACCCCAGCCTCCGCCGCCGCGGCCACCGCCGTTTAATAGGGATGACAAGATCACCGCATTGGCGATACTGCCGAGTCCGCCGCCACCTCCGCCACGGCCACCTCTTCCGCCACGTGCGAGAATGACAATAACGATGATGATCAGTATCAGAAAAGTAAAGATGGAACTGCCACCCCCATCATTGTTACCTCTTTTCTTTTCTTTCTTTACTTTATATTCTCCTGCTGCCGCTTTTGATAATGCATTGATGGCATTGTCGATTCCCTGGTAATAGTTCTGTTTTTTAAATTCAGGAACCATTTCATTGCGGTAGATACTTGCCGCTGTTACATCGGGTATAGCACCTTCGAGTCCATAGCCTACTTCGATCCACATTTTTCTGTCGTCGATGGCCGCTATGATGAGGACGCCATTATTTGTTTTCTTATTACCGATACCCCATTCACGAAATAATTTCAGCGCATAATCTTCAATTGCATTATCACCAAGGCTTTTGATCAGTACCACCGCTATCTGGTTAGATGTACTGTCGTCGAGTGCTACCAGCTTGCGTTCGAGTGTTTCTACCTGGTCGGCAGAGAGTACACCTGCTGCATCTGTCACCAATCTGGGAGGATTGGGTTTGGGTAACACATTCTGCGCAGAAACGGTTGCAAAAGAGAATACCGTGAGTAATATGAAAAGAAGTTTTTTCATTAAGGGTGATTCGTTGTTTTAGTGTTCGGGTTTGAGCTTTCTGCGTTTTAGCGTTCAGGTCGCTTGAGCGTCCCGACCGCTTCGCTATTTACCGAACACAATATCATCAGAGAGTTCATTGCTGTCACTGTTTTCATCGTAAGGGAAATGAGTGGTCAATGCTTCTCCTATTTTAAAGATGATATCGGTAATGCCTGTTGTAAAGTTTTTATTGTTGAAATGTTCCAGCATATCTTTTACTGCTGTATTCCAAAACGCTTCGCCTACTTTCTGGTGAATGCCCTCATCTCCATAAACAGCCAGTTTCCTGTCTTTCATGGCGAGATACAGTAATACCCCATTACGTGCGGCGGTTTCATTCATCTTTAGTTCGAGGAACAATTCTTTGGCACGGGCAACGGGATCCGCATTAGTGCAATGGCTTTCTATATAGATCCGTACTTCCCCACTGGTTCTGTGTTCGGCTCTTTCGATCGCCTGCACGATCGATTTCTTTTCCTCTTCGGAAAAGAAATCGACGGGCTTGCGTTTAAATAATCCCAGCATGCTGTTTTAGAATTTTACTTCAGGTGCTTTTTCAGAACCTGCTTCGGCTTTGAAACCTTCTTTGGCTTTAAATCCAAACATACCTGAGAAAATATTCATCGGGAATGAACGGACCTTTACGTTGTATGCCTGAATGGCATCGTTGAAGTCGTTACGTGACACTTTGATACGGTTCTCAGTACCTTCCAGTTGTGCCTGTAATCCACGGAATGCTTCGTTTGCACGGAGGTTTGGATATTGCTCAGACACCACCAATAAACGGCCGAGGGCCTGTGATAACTGTCCCTGGCTGGCCTGGAACTGCTGTAATTTTTCAGGAGTCAGGTCTTTGGCGTCTACTTTCATCTGGGTAGCACTTGCCCTTGCTTCGATCACTTTGGTTAAAGTGGTCTGTTCAAAGTTAGCCTCTCCTTTTACGGTATTCACCAGGTTGGGGATCAGGTCTGCGCGGCGCTGGTAATCGCTCTGCACTTTATTCCATGCGTTGTTTACGTTCTCATCCTGTTTGATCAGGCCATTATAGCCGTTACAACCCGAAAAGCCTAAAAAGACCACAAGGGCCAGGATGACGATCAGGGTAATGTTTTTGGTACTCATACAAAGTTTGATTTAGATGTAATTTACTTGTTTGTCGTAAGAATGGTTGAAATATTACAAAAGGAATGCCATCCGGGTGGGATGGCATTTTGACGGGTTTTGTTGGTTAGTTTATTGGTTTACTGGTTTATTAGTAAACGGGAGGCAGTTTGCTGATGGGCGGGCCACCCCGACTGCGCTGCGCTGGTTTCCCCTCCATGCTTTGCATGGGGGGAAACTTTATCTCCTTTTATTATTTTCTTATTCGTTGATGGCTGCGATGCCGGGGAGCACTTTTCCTTCAAAATATTCGAGGAGGGCGCCGCCGCCGGTGGATACATAGCTTACCTGGTCTGTGTAGCCAAACTGGTTTACGGCTGCAACGCTGTCGCCACCACCTACGAGTGAGAAAGCACCGGCCTGTGTTGCGTTGGCAATGGCTGTGGCGATCATTTTGGTGCCGTGCTGGAATTTTTCCATTTCAAATACACCCATGGGGCCGTTCCAGAGAATGGTTTTGGATTGTTTGATGCAGTTTGTGAACTGTTCGATAGCGTTCATGCCGATATCGAGGCCCATCCAGCCATCGGGAATATCATTGCTTGGGGCAGATGAGATATTGGCATCTGCCGCAAATTTATCTGCGATCACAGAATCAGACGGCAGGTGAATACATACGCCTTTGGCTTCTGCTTTCTTTAATAATTCGAGGGCCGTATCTAAACGATCCATTTCGCATAAGGAAGAGCCGATCTTACCGCCTTCTGCTTTCATGAAGGTGTATGCCATACCGCCACCGATGATGATATGGTCTGCACGCTCCAATAAATTTTCGATGATGAGAATTTTATCGCTCACTTTGGCACCGCCGATGATCGCGGTAAAGGGTTTCTCACTTTTATGCATCACTTTTTCTGCACTGGATACTTCGCCATCCATTACGGTGCCGAACATTTTTTTATCGCCGGGAAAAAATTGTGCGATCACGGCTGTGGATGCGTGGGCACGGTGTGCGGTACCGAATGCATCGTTCACATATACATCGCCGAGCTTGCTGAGTTTTTCTGCGAAACCCTTATCGCCTTTTTCTTCTTCTTTGTAGAAACGGAGGTTCTCGAGTAATAAGACTTCTCCGGGTTGCAGGGCCGCTGCTTTTTCATAAGCAGATGCACCGATACAATCATCTGCAAATTTTACCGTAGCACCATTTAATAATTTGATGAGATGATTCACCAGGTGTTTCAATGAATATTTATCGGTAGGGCCGTCTTTGGGGCGACCGAGATGGCTCATCAGGATCACGCTTCCGCCATCATTCAATATTTTGGTGATGGTAGGGACAGTGGCGCGCATGCGCGTATCATCTGTTATGTTGAAGGCTGCATCCAGCGGTACGTTAAAGTCTACGCGGATGAGGGCTTTCTGGCCTTTGAAGTTGTGTTCTGTGAATCTGCTCATGAGAGGAATTTGAAAATTTGGGGATTCGAAAATTTGAAAATGAAGGCTGTAAAAACAAATGTGGTAATTCAATCATGCTAATGCATTTTCAAATTACCACATTTTCAAATTTTCAATTATTTATTTAGAGATCAATCCTGCAAAATATTTAACGGTGCGGACGAGCTGGCTTACGTAGCTCATTTCGTTATCGTACCAGCTTACGGTTTTTACCAATTGTGAATCGCCTACAGTTAAAACTTTGGTCTGTGTTGCATCAAACAATGAACCGAAA
Source organism: uncultured Chitinophagaceae bacterium (assembly GCA_966076165.1). Lineage (GTDB taxonomy): Bacteria > Bacteroidota > Bacteroidia > Chitinophagales > Chitinophagaceae > Sediminibacterium. Next base: position 4,054 of record CBHRAM010000048.1, on the reverse strand, counting down.
TGGGTACCGATGATATCTGTACTTACAATTTCATCTTCATTGTATCCAAAGCTTTCGTTGCTGGCTTCTTTCATGGCTGCGTTGATCTCTTCTGCAGTTACTTTTTTACCCAGTACACTTACCAGTTCCGTTAATGAGCCGGTGATAGTAGGTACACGTTGTGCAGAACCATCCAGTTTACCTTTTAACTCAGGCAATACCAGGCCGATAGCTTTGGCAGCACCTGTGCTGTTAGGAACGATATTCTGTGCAGCAGCCCTTGCACGGCGAAGATCGCCTTTAGGGTGTGGGGCATCGAGTGTGTTCTGGTCGTTGGTGTAGGCGTGGATGGTAGTCATGATACCGGTAACGATACCATATTTATCATTCAGCACTTTCGCCATTGGCGCCAGGCAGTTGGTGGTACATGATGCGCAGGAGATAATGGTTTCAGAACCATCCAGGATCGCGTGGTTCACATTGTATACAACGGTTTTCAGGTCGCCGGTTGCCGGAGCGGAAATAACCACTCTTTTGGCACCTGCGGTGATATGCGCCTGGGCTTTGTCTTTATCGGCAAAGAAACCGGTTGATTCGATCACCACATCCACTCCGTGGGCACCCCATGGAATCTGTGAAGGATCTTTTTGTGCATAGATCTTAACGGTTTCACCGTTTACTACAATAGAATCTGCTGTAGAGGTAACGGTAGCGCCTTCAAAACGGCCTTGTGCGCTGTCATATTTTAAGAGGTGTGCCAATACTTGCGGGCTGGTCAGATCATTGATAGCGACTACTTCAATACCATCCATGTTATAGATCTGGCGAAAAACCAAACGGCCGATACGTCCGAAACCGTTGATGGCTACTTTAACTGTACTCATTGAATTCCTTGTTTAAATGATTAAGAAAATCGAAAACGAGTGGCGAATTTACAAGGATTGACAGGATTTTTTATGATTTTTTTGCTAACGAGCGGTAGTGGGCGTGAGTTGTGAATCGTGAGTCGTGAGTTGTAAGTGACGGTTTTAAACGGTTATTTTCTCACAATTCACACCTCAGGACTGATGAAAACCCTTATAAACAAAGGATTTTGATTTATTTTCAAAAATGATTTGGCAGAAAAGGGTCATGAGCCTATTTTTGCGTCCCGATAAACAAAAAAGACGGCCGGTTCGTCTATCGGCTAGGACAGCCCCCTTTCACGGGGCAAAGACGGGTTCGATTCCCGTACCGGCTACCAAAATGTATCAGAAACCCTTGATTATAAAGATAATCGAGGGTTTTTTGTTTTAGCCTGTTGCTACGCGTTCCCATTTTTGAGGGATTGGAACGCTATTGTCCCTGTCTATAACAACCGCATGCATTGTTTTTAAAGAGCGCTTAGTGCATGCGTGGTTTCCCCGAACAGCAAATTACTTGATCTTTTCAGGGTGGTCATTTGGGACTTACCGGTAGCAGGGTAATCTGCTCAATTCTGCCATTACCCGGCTAAATAAGAAAATGTGCATTACTCAATGCTACACAATATCAGGATTTACGTAACTTCAATCCGACAACTAACCTATTCACTTAAATTCTAAACATCATGGCAAAAGTTGCAAAGAAAGCCGCTAAAAAAGCAGCCCCTAAAAAAGCAGTAAAAAAAGCAGCTCCAAAGAAAGCAGCTAAAAAAGCCGCTCCAAAAAAAGCAGCCCCTAAGAAAGCAGTAAAAAAAGCAGCTCCAAAAAAAGCAGCTAAAAAACGTAAAGCCAATCCGGCCCTTCTCGCTCCTATGACCGTTAACGATAAACTTGCTGCCGTGATCGGAAGCAAACCTTTATCAAGAGGACAGATCGTTAAAAAATTGTGGGACTATTTCAAGAAAAACAAACTCCAGGATCCAAAAAATAAAAGAATGATCAATGCAGATGCATTACTCAAACCTTTATTTGGCAAGGCCCAGGTGTCTATGTTTGAAATTGGTGGAATCATCAGTAAGAATGTAAAGTAATACGCTCGATTTCTTTCCGTATATAATAAGGTGGCATCAGTAATGATGACCACCTTATTATTTTTTTGACATTAACTATTACTTTAAAGAATTCTGTACTGCAGTACCTGCTAAAGAAACGGCTTCATCCATTCCTTTTTGTGTGATAGAGAATTGCAGGGTATCGGCCTGAACGATGGTAACCAGTTCTTCTTTTTGCAATGATAAAAGATGTGAATAAATGGTTGCCCAATCAAAGGAAGAGAGCAAGATCAATTGCCGCGGTTGACATTGATACTGGGTTGGCTGAGGGATCTCCTTTACAAGCGACCAGAGTGTAACCAGTATTTGATACCTGTTATCCATACACCTAAGATAATCGCCGGAATAGAAATGCTGCACTCTTTCGGGGGAATAGTTATTCACAAACCTTAATTGAGCCTTAAGTGGCCCACTCCGCTTCCAGAATTGTCCGTTTTAGGGTAAAAGATATCTCTGCTCGCCTGAATATAAATAATGGCTAACTTTCTGATAAGTTATGACCAGAAGAACCCTCCTGTACCTAGTATCTTTTTTGCTGTCACTATCCGTAAATGCGCAATATCTCAGTTTAGAGAAAACGGAGATCCAAAAGCTGGATAAACTGATCAGGACCCAGGCAGGGGTTAGGGCTATTTATCTTACCCTCGAAGCTACCGCCAAGGCTGCGATAACAGAAGCGCCCAATCCTATTGATACGATCATTTCAGAAGGCCATCTGTCTACGGATCCTAAAAAGATCAAAACAGTAAAGTCTCTGGCTGATATGAATAAGGTGTATGCGCTGGCGTATACTTATCAAATCACGAGGAACCCTGTTTATAAAGCCAGATGTATTGAATATCTGATCGCCTGGGCTTCGGTAAACCATAGTACAGGGAACCCCATCAATGACACAAAACTGGATCCTTTACTCGAAGCATATGACCTGATAAAAGATGAAATGACAGAAAAGGAAACTGAAAGGATGTCTGGCTGGCTGCATGAGATAGCGGATGCAGAGATCACAAACCCCCGTTTTGCATCGGGCAGAAAATCTGCTGATAATAACTGGAACTCACACCGGATAAAAGTTGTGGGCAATATTGCGTATGTATTGAATGATAAAAAATATCAGCAGTTTACTGACACAGCCTTACAAAAGCAAATACTGAAAAATCTTTACCCGGACGGGTCAGGGATGGATTTTGAAGAAAGAGACGCACTTCATTATCATATTTATACACTGGAACCTCTCTTAAAAATTGCTATAGTAATTAAAAGAGCCAACGGCAAGGATTATTTTGCTTATGAATCTCCATCAGGATCCTCTATCGAAAAATCTGTTGCATTTCTGTTACCTTATGTAAAAGGAGAAAAGGTACATCACGAGTTCACCAATAGTAAAACTGCGTTCGACAGGCAGCGGGCTGAGAATAAGGAGCCGGGCTATACGATAGGTGCTGATTTTGTTCCGGAAACTGCCAGTGAAGTTCTTTCTTATGCTGCATATTTTGAGCCTTCGTACGGAGAGATAGTGAAAAAATTATTGCATACACCCTCTGCCTATCCAAACTGGCCATCTGTTTTGAATGCTGTAAGAAACAACAAAATAAAATAGATATCGTTCTCTCAACGCATTGTGGACACTGTGCACATTACAGTGCCGATCTTTATCCTGATTTCCTGTAAAAAAGGGCTGGCTTTGGTATCACCAGTTATCTTACTGTTTAACAGGTTTAAGGGTATTATGGTCTTTCCGCATATCATCTTCATCATCCATTTCGGGGCCTTTCAAAATTTTACGCCAGTCGATATTGCGTTTGAATTTTTTCATGGCATCGGCCGGCTCAAAAATTTCCCTTGAAGGAACTTCCAATACATACGGTGTAAAATCGGGTTTGTCTGTAAAGAAATCCTGCAGTAAAGAAGCGGTTGCATCATACTGGTTCACATAAGGAACGTTGAGGATATTGTAGATCGTTTTTAAGATGGAGCCGAAATTGGCATGCACGTGCGAAGTATAATTTTTCTTTACATAGGGGCCAGCCATCATCAGAATGCTTCTGTGTGCATCAATATGAT
>CBHRAM010000047.1:0-14191 GCA_966076165.1 uncultured Chitinophagaceae bacterium | reverse complement strand
CGCAGGAGATTAGAGCATTGACGGATATAATCCTGCTGCTTGGTAAAATCTTCCGCACGGTTGATCTTGCTGAGTGTTTCGGCGATCTGGTTAACCACCGTACTCTTTTTGTTTACATCAGCACCGGCTTCCTTTAACATCACTTCCAGCTGAAAGATGATAAAGTCTTTTTTATTCGCAGCCACAAAATCATAGAATGCCTGGGCACCTACTTTGTTTACATAACTGTCAGGGTCTTCATTATCAGGGATCAATACCAGGCGCACGTTCAGGCTTTCTTCCAAAGCCATATCCAGTCCGCGCAGTGCAGCTTTCACACCCGCGCTATCTCCATCATAAATAATGGTGAGGTTATTGGTGTATTTTTTGATCAGCCGTAACTGATCGGTCGTAAGTGAAGTGCCACCACTGGCCACTACATTTTCAATACCGGCCTGGTGCAGACTTACTACATCGGTATAGCCTTCTACCAGTAAACATTCATCATTCTTATCAATCGCTGTCCGTGCAAAATAAGAGCCATAGAGGATCTTGCTCTTGCTGTACACTTCATTCTCCGGTGTATTAATGTATTTAGGGCCGCGATCGCTTTTGCCGATCACCCTTGCACCAAAGCCAATTACCTTACCCGTGTTACCATGAATAGGGAAGATGATCCGGCCACGGTAATTATCCACCAGCTCATCATTATTCCGTACCGATACCAAACCGGTCTTGGGCAATAATTCTTTATTGAACTGGTTGCCCAGTAAGGCCCTTGTTAAACTATCCCTGGTATCCGGGTTATATCCTACCTGGAATTTCTTCAGCACTTCTTCACGAAAGCCCCGTTCTTTTAAATAAGAGAGTGCAATGTTTTGTCCCTCTTCTGTATTAAACAGCTGATTGGTAAAGAACTGCTGCGCAAAATTATTGATGATGTATAAGCTGTCGGAAGTCTGTACAAACTGTTTCTGCTCGGCACTGGTCTCGGTCTCCTCAACTTCAATATGATACCTTGCCGCCAGCCATTTCAAAGCCTCAACATAGCTATACTTCTCATGCTCCATCAGAAAAGTGATGGTATTACCGCTCTTGCCGCAGCCAAAACATTTATAGATCTCTTTGGCGGGGGAAACGGTAAACGACGGGGTCTTCTCATTATGAAAAGGGCAGTTACCTATATAGTTGGTACCCCTTTTCTTCAGTTTCACAAACTCGCCCACCACATCAATGATGTCGATCCGGTTGGTGATCTGTTGTATGGTGTTTGGGGTGATCATTTGTCCATAGACCATGGTCGATAGTCCATAGTAAGGATCCACCGGAATAAACCATGGACCATGGACCATGGACTATGGTCAGTGGACAAAAATACACAATTGACTCATTTGCCTTATTTTTATTCATGCTTAAGAAAGAACGCCAGGCTTATATTATCCAGCAGATCAATATCCACAATAAGGTGCTGTCCTCAGACCTGAGTGTGCAGCTGGATGTTTCAGAAGATACGGTGCGCCGCGACCTGCAGGAACTGGCGGAGGAAGACAAACTGATCAAAGTGCATGGCGGTGCTTTGTCCAAGTCCTTTCACTTTACCCTCGAAAGCCAGACGATCTATTCCTTACCTGAGAAGAAAAGCATTGCTTATAAAGCCACCCAGCTGATCAAAGACGGGATGATGGTATTATTATCCGGCGGTACCACGATCCGTGAGCTCGTAAAATCATTGCCCCCGGATCTGAACGCCACATTTATTACGGTAAGCGTGCCCATTGCCCTTGAATTATTGGAACATCCTACCTGTGAAGTGATCTTTATCGGGAATAAATTATTGAAGAATGCCCAGATGTCGGTAGGAGCGGAAGTGATCCAGCGTTTGAGCCAGATCAAGGCCGATCTCTGTTTCCTCGGCACCAACAGTATCGACTCCAATTTCGGGATCACGGACCTGGAATGGGAGATCATTGAAGTAAAAAGGGCCATGATCAAATGCGCCCATAAGACCGTATCCCTCGCTATCTCCGAAAAGCTGAATACGATCCAGCGTTTACAGGTTTGTCCGCCCGAAGAAGTGGAAACCCTGATCACTGAACTGGACCCCGATCACCCCTTACTGGCCCCTTACCGCGCCAAAGGCATCACCGTTTTATAGAGCGGTTGCCGAAATGGGAAGATTTTGCGGTTTTTTGCGTGTTTCCAGCCTTTCCACAATGCTGAATAAACCGGTTTCCACGCATGTGATTAAATAAATTCGTAAATGTGAGATACAAATTTTAACATTGTCTTACATTTCCTGCGATTTTCATTGCTATCCGGATTTGCAGCTTTTTGCGTAAAAAAAAATGTTAAAGGATGCAATGTTTTGCAGGGTTGTACTGTCCTAAGTGAATCCGGGGTTCCCCAATTCCGGACAGGAACATTGCTATATTGAACTAAAACAAAAAACTAGTTATGAGAAAACTTGCTTCTTTGATGAAAGTGGTTGTTCTACTGCTTCTCATTTTCTCGTTGCCATCGTATGGTCAGAGCCAAACGGTTTCTGGTACCATTAAAGATGCCGACAAAAACACGCCTTTACCCGGTGTTACCGTTAAGTTAGTGGGAACGACTACCGCTGCTCAAACGAACGACAAGGGTGCTTTTACCATAAAAGCGAACAAGGGCCAGGTCTTACAGATCTCCTATATCGGTTTTGAAACGCAGCGCGTTACCATTACCGGTGCTACCGTGGACGTTGCTTTAAAAAGTTCTGTTGTGGAACTGGATGAAGTAGTAGTTGCGATGGATATCAAAAGGAAGAAAAGGGACCTTGGTTATTCAACCCAGGAAGTAAAGGGTGATGACCTGAAAGAAACCCAGCGTGAAAACTTTGTAAACGGTTTACAGGGTAGGATCGCGGGTGCAACCATTACCTCTACTTCAGGTGTACCGGGTGCGTCTTCCACCATCGTTCTTCGTGGTTTCAACTCTTTGTCATTAAATAACCAGCCTTTATTCGTAATTGATGGTGTGGTAAGAGATAACTCAACCATTGATGCGGTAAACTCAGTACCTGCTGCGGCCGGACAGAACAATACTTCCAATGACTTTACCAACCGTATGGCCGATATCAACCCTAATGATATCGAATCGGTTACCGTTCTGAAAGGGCCGGAAGCAACGGTATTATATGGTAGTGCGGCAAGTAATGGTGCGATCGTTATCACAACCAAGAAAGCAAAACTCACCAACGGTAAAAGACTGAACATCAATTATGATAACAGTTTCCGTTTACAGTCATTACAAAACCAGCCTTCCACTTTCAATGGATACTTACAGGGATCGAATGGTGTGGCAGCAACCAATACGTTTGCTGCATTCGGGCCGGCTATTCCTGCCGGGACACCTATATCTGATAATGTAGGCAACTTCTTCAAAACAGCTTTCGGACAAACCCATAACCTGGGTGTGGATTTTGGTTCACCTAAATCCAGCTACCGCGCCAGTGGTTCTTATTATGACCAAAGCGGTGTGGTTCCGGGAACCAGGTTACAGAGAGTCAATTTCCGTTTGACCAACAGCACCAAGATCGGTAAATACATAGATATCACTCCATCTGTTGCGTATAGTAACAGTAAGAATGATAAATCACTGAAAGGTGCGGGTGGTTACCTGTTGAACCTGTTCCTGTGGCCGGTTACGGATAATGCAGCTGATTATTTATTGCCTAACGGACATAAAAGATATGCATTGGGTTCTAACCAGTCTGCCAACAATGCTGCTGATAATGCAGGATTGGGTAATGTGTCAGAATCCGATAATCCTTTCTTTGCTGCGTACAGAAATATTTCAAAAGATAAGACCAATAACTATGAAGCTAACCTGGCGATCAATATCAACCCAACAAAATGGTTGACAATTGCCGGAAGGTTTGGTTATAACTATTATAATATTGAAGGTTTCCAGTTCCGTGACCCTGAATCCAGCACACAATCATCTTTGGCCAATAAAGGTTCATTGGATAACTACTGGATCAAAGCCAACAACTACAACCATACCATCACGTCAACTGCCAAGAAAACGTTTGGTAAGTTCAATACCCGTTTAACAGTGGGTACCCGCTGGACACAGACCGAACTGCAGAACTATGGTATCTCCGGAACACAGGATAGTACCCGCAGCTTCGACAGCAGCAGTACCGGTGTTGCCACAAGAACACGTTTGAGCCGTGCAACTTTATACGGCAGCGATCAGTGGAACCAGAAGAAATCTTACCAGATCGCAGGATTCAGTGAAGCAACCATCAGCTATAACAATGTGATCTTCCTGACAGGGTCTATCGCGTTTGAATCATCTTCTGTATTACCGGCTGCTAACAGAAACTATAGCTACCCTGGCGGAAGTTTGAGTATCATCATGAGTGATATCTTCCCTAAATTAAAAGGAGGTATGCTGAATTACTGGAAACTGAGAAGCTCATTGGCCTCTACGGCAAGGCTCCCGGATCCATACAGCAACCAGTCAAACTTTGTACCTACCGTTACCAGTGCCACATTGCCTGCTAACCTTTCTCCGTTGCAGTATGCATTTACCAATGCAAATCCTGACCTGAGGCCTGAGAAACAACAGACCTATGAAATCGGAACGGAATTACGTTTCTTCAATGATGCGTTGAATATTGATGCGGCTTACTATAATACATTGGCCCTCGACCAGATCGCACAGGGTTTCCGCGCCAGTTATGGTACAGGATTTATCCTGAACACTGCCAATAACTCAAGCGTACGTAACCAGGGTATTGAGATCAGTGTAGGTATCAAAGCTATCCGTAAAAAAGATTTCGATTGGAATATCCAGTTCAACTTTAACCACATGTGGAATAGAGTACTGGCCATTCCTTCTTCTATTGATATTGCCGGTGCTGATTACTATGATGCATCTACCTGGTTGTATGGTAATGCAAGAGGTGGTCTGCGTGCGGGTGGTTCTACAGGAGCCATCAGCAGCTACAGCTACAAACGCCAGGATCTCACCCCAACAGGTGCCAATGGTGTTACTGCCAATAACGGAGCCATCCTGATCAATGCTACAACCGGATTGCCTTTGAATGATGCAACACTTTTCAGAAACCATGCCGACAGAACGATCTGGCTTACTTTAGGAACCAATAACCGTTTCAGGTATAAAGACTGGAGCCTGAGTTTCCTGTGGGATCTGAGAGTAGGTGGCGATGTGTTCAACGGTACCAATATGTACCTGACCACTTTGGGTAAATCTGCTAAAACAGCCGATCGTTTAACACCAAGGATTATCCAGGGTGTGATCCAGAACGGTCTGGAAAATTCAGCTACCCCAACCACGAATACTATTCTGGTTACTCCTTACTATAACAGTGCTTATTACGGAGCCACTGCTATGCCGGAAGAAGATTATATGGAGCATAATATCAATGCTTTCCGTTTAAGGGATATCTCACTTAGCTATAGCATGCCACAAAGCATACTGGCTAAGAATTTCAAAGGATTTAAATCTTTGAGCTTCTTCTTAACATGTAATGACCTTGTTCTTTTCACTAACTACTCAGGAGCTGATCCTGCTGCCAATGGTGGTAACGCATCTTTACGTGGTGTAGGTGCTGTAGGTTTTGACTATGGTAATATTGCCGCACCATTAAGCTTTAACGGAGGACTCAGGGTAGGTTTCTAACTGATTAAAACAAAAAAATTATGAAAAATAAATTTTTCAAAATCTCTTCTCTTGCAGTGGCAGTATTAGCCTTCGGGGTTATTACCTTGTCATCATGTAAGAAAAAGCTGGAAGAGGCTTATTTAAATCCGAATAACCCTGTAGAAGGGGCTATTGAAGCGATATTGCCTAACGTGATCAACCAAATGACATCCACAGCAGCGCCGCCGGCCGGTGGTGGTGGTGGTTCTTATGGCCCGGCTGCAGAAGCCGTGAACATGGGTAGGTATATCCAGTTCTGGAACCTGAATGCTACCGGTGATAACTACGATCAGATGGGTGGTGTGTATGGTACCGGTTCTGATAATACCGGTCTGGTTTGGGCGATGCATTATTATGGAATCGGACCTAATGCCAAGTTCATTATCTCCAGAGGTATCCAGCAGCAGAAATGGGATTATGTGGGTGTTGCCCATGCCATCTTTGCCTTTAGCTGGTTAACCCTTACCGAAGAATATGGTGAAGTGATCTTAAAGCAGGCATTTGATGCAAGCCGCAGCACATTTGATTACGATCCACAATCAGCTGTTTATGACAGCGTGCGTGTGATCTGTGACAATGCGATCAATTATCTGAATATGACAGGTGGTGGCGTTAGTCCGGCTAACCTGGCTTTAGGTGATGGTTATTTCTATGGTGGTGATGTAAATAAATGGAAAAAATTTGTGTATGCGATCAAGGCAAGAACCTTTGCGCACTTAAGCAACAAATCTTTCTATGCTACCAATAAATATGCAGATTCAGTGATCAAATACTGCGATCTGTCATTACAAACCAATGCAGACAATGCCGTACAGAAATGGGCCGGTGGTAATTTCAGCGGTACCAATAACTACTACGGTCCTTACAGAGGAAATATCGGTTCTATCAGACAGAGTGCTTTTATCTGTGATCTGTTAACCGGAGCATCTACCGCTTCACCTTTTACCGGAGTATTTGACCCAAGAACACCTTACCTGGTGAACGAAAATGCAAACGGTACATACAAAGGGGTGGTTCCTAACCTGGGTACTTCCGGCTTGTCTGTGAATGACCAGCCTAAAACACCATGGAGATCAGTGTTTTCATCAACATCAGCCGCTGTTCCTGATTCTGGCCGCTACATCTTTAATAACCTGGCACCTATGCCTGTTATTACAGCCGGCGAAATTCAGTTCATGAAAGCAGAAGCTGCTTTCAGAAAAGGAGACAAGGCCCTGGCATTGGCTGCTTATGCAAAAGGTATCGATCTTTCTTTCGACCTGTTGCAATCAACTTATGAAGGACGTATCCCGACAGCACAAAAGATCACACCGGCTGCCAAAGATGCGTATGTAGCCAAAGTGGTTCCCACTGCTGCAAACCTCACCTTAAGTATGATCATGTTACAGAAGTATATCGCGGTATATGGATATGGCTTTAATGAAACATGGACAGATATGCGTCGTTTCCACTACACAGATCTGGATCCTGCTACAGGCAAACAGGTGTATGCGGGCTTTACATTACCGTCTACTTTAACGATCTATAATAACGGTAAGCCGGTTTACAGGGCAAGACCAAGGTATAATTCAGAATATCTGTATAATATCCCTTCGTTGCAGGCAATAGGTGCTTTGGCATCTGATTATCACACGAAAGAACATTGGTTTTCGCTACCATAATGCTCATCCCTAAAAAAGAAAGAAATGAAAAAATCTGTTTTTAAATATTTAATTCCTGTTGCGGCCATCGTGTTTTTCTATGCCTGTACCAAGAAAGACGGGATCACCAACCAGCCTTATGATGCGTATGGTATTTCGTCTACACAGGGACAATTAAAGATAAACCTTGCGTTTGCCTATACGGTTGATTATGCAACGATCCTGATCAAAGTAAACGGACAGGTGGTAAGTAATTCCCTGCAAACCCGGACTCCTTTTCCGGGTGGTGGATATAATACACGCGGAAGCAATTTCGCTTTGTATTTAAATGTACCACAGGGAAATAATACGGTTTCTGTGGTGCTGCCAAAAGTGGGAACCAGTACCGATTCTGCAGTATTGTATTCTACTACCGTGGCCATACCGGATAATTCACCGTACACATTGCATATCTGCGATACCATGGTGAGTGCCACCGTGAATAATACAAAATCGGTTTTGATAAAGAACCAGATCCAGGATATGGATACAGGCTATTGCCGTTTCAGGTTTGTGAACCTCGTGCCCAATATTCCGGCCGTGGATCTTTACCTGAACGGGATCCTGATGAAATCCAATATCGCTTACCTGGCATCTACCGATACCTTTAGCGTAAGAACCGGTGTAAATGCACCAGGATTTTCTTCAGCCACAACCACATGGGCTGTAAGACCGGCAGGAGCTGCTGCTTCTTCCACGGCGTTAGCACAGTATGCCAGTGCCAACGGATTACAGAGCCAGACGGCTATGACCATCTTCAGCATGGGTTATTCCGGAGCATCAGGTACCCGACTGCCTTTCCTGTCATTTACTTTGGATAAGAACAAGTAAGAACGCAGGCTAAAACTATACAGCAGTTTATCATCAGGGAAGACGCCTTAGAAAGCATCTTCCCTGATTTTTTTTAACACTATCTGCAAATGCCAAACCCTGTTTTTTGGTTACTTTGCAACATCATTTCAGCTTCATTTTTAATTCTTTTCTATGCGTAAGTGGAAGATGCTTTTTCTTCTTTCCGGATTGTTCTTAACAGGTGAGTTGTTTTCCCAAAAAACAGATTCTGTATTGTCTGTGTACCGCGATAATTACCAGCAGGAAAAAGTACATATCCATTTTGATAAAAGTATTTACCGGAAGGGTGAGACCGTTTGGTTCAAAGCGTATCTGCTTGCGGGAGACAGCCTGTCTGATATGAGCAGGAATTTTTACATCGACTGGTATGATGATCGCGGACAACTGATCAAACATACCATCCACCCGGTTTTTGAATCCTCGGCTAGAGGGCAGTTTGATATACCCTCTGCATACAATGGAGCCAAACTGCATGTAAAAGCCTATACCCAATGGATGCTGAATTTCGATTCTTCTTTCCTGTACGCAAAAGATATTCCGGTATCCTTTATCGACACAACAAAAACACCGCTTAAGATCCCGGCTGTGACGATACATTTTTTTCCTGAAGGGGGAGACCTGGTTAATGGCATCAACTCCACGGTTGCTTTCTTAGCGAATACACCTTCCGGTAAACCGGTTGCTGTGCGGGGGGCCGTATTCAACGCAAAAAAAGAACTGATCGATTCATTTGTGACCACGCACGACGGGATGGGCAAATTTTCAATTGAACCTTCAGTACGTGAACAATATACCTGTAACTGGATAGATGAATTCGGGATCAATCACAGCAGTGTGTTACCCGCAGTTAAGATCGCAGGGGCAGGTATGGAGGCACAGATAATGAATAACAAAGCAGTATTTGTGATCAAACGGACCGAAGATGCTGCGAGTAATTTCAAGATCATGCATGTGGTGGCATCCATCAACCAGAAACTGGTGTACAATGCCAATATCAACCTGATGACCAAAAGAAGTGTGGCGGGAGAGATCAAATTAGAGAACCTGCCTACCGGCATTATGCAGATCACCGTATTTGATGCCAACTGGTTACCGTTCACAGAACGGATCGTGTTTGTGAAGAACCAGGATTATGAATTTTTCCCCGATGTAAATGTGGTGAACAAACGGTTGAATAAACGTGGTAAGAACAGCCTGGAAATTTATGTGCCGGACAGTTTATTATCCAATCTTTCCGTATCCATCACAGATGCCAACCTGTTTCATGATAGTACCAGTAATATCATTTCCCAATTCTTATTATCGAGCGATATCAAAGGGTATATCCATAACCCTGCTTATTATTTCTCCAGTTTTGCAGACAGTGTGAGTGAACACCTCGACCTGGTAATGCTTACACACGGATGGAGAAGGTTTAACTGGGATGCTATTAAAACAAGACAATTACCAACATTACCCAATTCGATGGACAGTGATTACCTGCAGATCAAGGGGCAGATGCTGATGAACAGTTCCGGCAAACCTTACAATGTTAAGCCCAACCAGACCATCACCATGATCATGCAGGCAAAAGACAGCAGCAAGCAATATTTTATGGTGCCGGTAAATGCTGATGGATCTTTTAAACAACGTGGCCTGATCTTTTTTGATACGGCCCGGGTATTCTACCAGTTGAATGGAGATAAAAAATTAAATGATCTGGCTACGGTGAAATTTCAATACAGCCTGCCTGCGATCAATTTCCCGAGAAGCATATCCGTGCCGCGTTTCAATGAACCCGACAGTTTGTATTTGCTGAGAGATAACCGGTTTTATACAAATGCAGAAAAGGCATTGAAGTATTATGATTCGGCCGTTGTGTTAAAAGAAGTGATCGTAAACAGTAAGATCAAATCGCCTACGGATATCCTTGATGAAAAATATACCACAGGTTTGTTCAGCAGTAAGAATGGTTATTCATTTGATGTATTGAATGATGAGCGTGCCCATGCTGCACTGGATATCTTTCATTACCTGCAGAATATGGTGCCGGGTATGAGCATGTCGATCCCGATCCTCGGTGCCAATGGTGCCGAAGATGCCAACAGTAATAATGTACCCGGCCTTAGCTGGCGCGATGGCACACCGGATATCTTTCTGAATGAAATGCCTTCAGATGCAGGAGCGGTGATGGGCATCCAGATGAGTGATGTGGCATATATCAAAGTATTCAAACCCCCGTTTATGGGATCAACCGGTTCCGGCCCATCCGGTGCGATCGTGATCTACACCAAGAAACCCAGCGATATGAACACCAGTTTGATGAAGGGCCTGGGTAATGCATTGGTGACCGGGTATTCAAAATACCGTGAGTTCTATCACCCGGATTATGCAGTGGCACAACCCAAAGTTCCGGATATGCGCTCCACACTTTACTGGAACCCTTATCTGCTGACAGATAAAAAGAATAAAACCGCGAAGATCGATTTCTATAACAATGATGTTACCCAAAAATTCCGTGTGGTGATCGAAGGGGTGAATGCTTCAGGCAAACTGGCAAGGGTTGAGAAAGTGATTGAGTAAACAGTATTTGTGTTCGTTGGATATACTGATCAGAAAAAAAACATTGCGTCCCTTGCGGTTCCCTGCGCCTTTTGCGCTACCGCTTTGCTTGCCGATATTTATTCGGATAGTACTAACAGTAAATTAAAGCGGTAACGCAAAGAACGCAATAAACGCAAAGAAACAAGCTTATCTGCTGCTCAGATAAATGAACAGACAAACCATCAAAGCAACAACCAGCGCGATCAGGAATTGGTATTTGTTCCAGTAGTGTTGCACACGCGCATGTAAGAGAAATTCGTTCAGTTCTTTATGAGCAACCGTTTCTTCGGGATGGATGCTTTGTAATTTTCCCACCAGTTCTTTTACATGATCCAATGAAAGGTGCTGAAAACTCTCCGTCAGATGGCGGATGATCTTTTGATGTGTGTCAGTAAAGGGGGCATCCGACAGGAGACGGATATTATGATCCGATAAAACCCTGGATACCTCAAAAAAGAGCTGGTCACGATCGATCCGGAACGGATCCATACCCGCCAATTTATTTCTCAATTCGAAACTTGCACGCAGAATATCATCGGCAGAACCGGCCAACGGTTGCTGAGAAACACCTGAAGATTGAAAATAACGGCTATAGTTATATTCGGTTCTTTTCTTTCTATCACCCAGCACGGCATAAGCTTCCTGTATTTCGGCAAATTTGGCGGTGGCAAATCGCGAATCGGGGTTTTTGTCGGGATGATACAATAAAGCCAGTTTCCTGAAAGCTTTCTTCACCTCGTCCATACTGGCAGTGGAGGGAATATGTAAGATACTGTAATAGTCTTTCAGGGTCATTGGGAACGATTATCTATCCGTGGGCATCAAAGGAAACATCATCACCATCCAGTAGTTCCCTTTCAATTTCTTCCATCTGCACTATGTCCCAGGCCTCCGATTCGGTAGGGGTAATATTCAGCAATTCAAGTAGTTCGAACTTGTCGAGCGCTTCTTCAACGGAAGGCTGTAAGGAACAGATCACAAAAGAAGCACTGTTCTCATAAAAAGACTCCTGTAAGAGGGCAAGGGCCTGGGCCGCTTTCTCCTCAATGGTTACAACGGACTGAAGGTTCAAAACAAGGTTTTTTACCGGTTTTTGCAGTTGCAGGGTACAGGTATCGGCTAATTCCGCTGCAATATTGGCAGAGAGATCGGGCAGAACCGGCGTAACAACCGTAAATTTCTCCTTGGTATCAATTTTGACTTCCATTATAGGTAAATTAGAGATTAACAGTGTGTGCATAAGTGCATCACAACTTCGCTCAAAAATATTCGTTATAATTGTATAAATCCAAATTAGACCATGGATAATAATTTTTCAGCACAGGTTAAAGAGATCATTTCCTTTAGCAGGGAAGAGGCGCTCAGGTTAGGCAATGACTTTATAGGAACCGAGCATTTGCTGTTGGGTTTGATACGGGATGGGGATAATACCGCCATCAAAGTATTGAAACAACTGAATGTGGACCTGTATGAATTGCGTAAAGAGGTAGAACTCGCTGTAAAGGATAAAACGGGAAAGAATATCGCCAATATCAACAGCCTGCCGCTTACCAAGCAGGCAGAAAAAGTGATACGCGTAACCGTACTGGAAGCCAAAGCTTTAAAGAGCCCGCTCGTAGAAACGGAGCATTTGATGTTAAGCATCCTCAAGAACAAAGAAAATATCGCTACGCAGATATTGAACCAGTTTGATGTGGACTACGATCTGTTCCGCAACGAACTCGGTATGGTAGGCACTGGCACTCCACCGCCTCCACGCAGCGAATTCACGGATGACGATAATGATGAGTTTGATGAAGAAAAACGCGGGGCCGGTTACCAGCAACAACGTGCGGGTAAACAGGCAGGCGCAGCAAAGAGTAAGACCCCCGTTCTGGATAATTTCGGAAGGGATATTACCAAGCTGGCTGAATCAGGCTCTTTAGACCCGATCATCGGACGTGAAGAAGAAATTGAACGTGTGAGCCAGATCCTGAGCCGCCGTAAAAAGAACAATCCTATTCTGATCGGTGAACCCGGTGTGGGTAAGACCGCGATCGTGGAAGGATTGGCCTTGCGTATCGTTCAGCGTAAAGTAAGCCGTGTATTGTTTGATAAAAGAGTGATCTCACTGGATCTGGCCGCACTCGTGGCCGGTACCAAATACCGTGGCCAGTTTGAAGAAAGGATGAAAGCCATCATGAACGAATTGGAGAAGAACCGCGATGTGATCCTCTTTATTGATGAGATTCATACGATCGTAGGTGCCGGTGGTGCCAGCGGTTCGCTGGATGCTTCCAATATATTCAAACCGGCATTGGCCAGAGGAGAACTGCAATGTATTGGAGCATCTACCCTGGATGAGTATCGTATGTATATCGAGAAAGATGGTGCTTTGGACCGTCGTTTCCAGAAAGTATTGATCGAGCCACCAAGTGTGGAAGAAACGATCCTGATATTGAACAATATCAAATCCAAATACGAAGATTTCCATAATGTGACCTATAGCGATGATGCGATCGAAGCCTGCGTTAAGCTGAGCGACCGTTACATGACCGACAGGTTATTGCCCGATAAAGCCATTGATGTATTGGATGAAGTGGGAGCCAGGGTGCATTTGAAGAACATCAATGTGCCGAATGATATCGTGGAACTGGAAAAGAAAATAGAAGACGTTAAGAACGAGAAGAATAAAGTGGTGAAGAGCCAGCGCTTTGAAGAAGCGGCTTCCTTACGTGATACGGAAAAACGTTTGGGTGAAGAACTGGAAAAAGCCAAAAACAGCTGGGAAGAAGAAAGCAAACACAAACGCTATCCGATCTCCGAAGAAAATATTGCGGAAGTAGTGAGCATGATGACCGGTATTCCTGTGAAACGCATGGTACAGGCCGAGACAGAGAAGCTGCGCAGGATGAATGAGGATATGAAGGACATGGTGGTAGGACAGGATGAAGCCATACAAAAAGTGGTGAAAGCCATCCAGCGTAACCGTGTGGGTTTAAAAGATCCGAAGAAGCCGATTGGTACGTTTATATTCTTAGGGCCTACCGGTGTGGGTAAAACAGAGTTAGCCCGTGCATTGGCCAGGTATATGTTCGACTCAGAAGATTCTTTGATCAGGATCGATATGAGTGAGTACATGGAGAAATTTACGGTTAGCCGTTTAATAGGAGCGCCTCCGGGTTATGTGGGTTATGAAGAAGGTGGACAGCTCACAGAAAAAGTGAGACGTAAACCGTATTGTGTGATCCTCTTAGATGAGATCGAAAAAGCGCACCCGGATATCTACAATATTCTGTTACAGGTATTGGATGATGGCCAGTTGACAGATGGCTTGGGCAGAAAAGTGGATTTCAAGAATACCATGATCATCATGACCTCCAATATTGGTGTACGCCAGTTAAAAGAGT
>CBHRAM010000046.1:0-14415 GCA_966076165.1 uncultured Chitinophagaceae bacterium | reverse complement strand
GACTACTGACTACTGACTACTGACTACTGACTACTGACTTTTCAAAATGTTTGTGAACTGCTAAAATCACTTTTTCCGCTCTCACAGAAGCATACGGTACCCTGATCACAAATTCATATTTCTGCTTTACCAGCGACTCATCTTTCAGTTCCTGCTCAACATCATCCGGGTAGACAGCATAAAAATTGGCAGCCAGCTCTTTGGGATATGGGGCAAAGCGTTTGTATTGGGAACCGTTAAAGATGCCAAAAACAGTGCATCCCACCGCTGCTGCGAGGTGTACAGAACCGGTATCCACTGATAACAGGCAATGGGCCTGTGTAAATACCGTCAGCATTTCTATCAATGAGGTTTTACCGGTCAGGTCAAGTACGGGTTTTTGGTATTGCCTGATAAATGCATTTGTATATTCAATATCCCCTTTTGTTCCGCATACAACAGCTGTCCAGCCATACTGCTCAAACAAATAATTGCTTACCTGCACAAAATGTTCTGTTGGCCAGATCCTCGCTTTGCTTCTGGAGCCGGGAAATACAACAAAATATTGATCAGGAACCTGGATGGGGAAAGCAGGTAAACGGTTTTGATCGATCCTGGTATCCGTTACAGTAGATTTTCTCTGGGTAACAAACTCAGTAAAAAAACGGTTCCGGTAAAATTCAAAGACGGGTTTTTCCGGTCGCTCAAATAATTGTGTGTACAGGGTTTTGTCGTACCCGATTTCATAGGGCTGGATACTTTCGAGATTAGCTGTCATGCCGATCTTTTCTTTTGCCCTTGCCGCTTTTACAATACTGTCATCATAACGTTTATCTCTTGAAAAAGTAGGGTTGATCACAACATCATAGCTCTCTGCATAAACCTGTTTTAAAAAATGATACCGGTAACCAGGTTCTTTTTTAAAACGGATCTTATCGATCCAGAAACTTTTCGATACCCATTCCGCATCAAACTGGTTAAACAGGGGTTTCCAGCTTTGGTTACCGCAGAAATGGAGTTCATAACCTTTATATATATCAGCTGTGGCAATCTCTTTCAGGAAGGAATGCCAAAGCATAAAATCACCGATCTCATCCACCCGGATAACCAGCAGTTTCTTACCTGAACCCCGTTTCCTGGGTCCAAGCGCAGCCAGCCAGCCAATGAGTTCATATAGTATGCCTTTTAGCCTGTTCATACAATACAAATGTAAAGGAGGGGACGATACGGTGAACTTTACATTTTTAGTTTACTTTTACCCCCGACATTTTATCAGTCACTCATTTACTCATTCAATCATTGCCACAGATGTCTTCTTTCGGAAATTTTAAAGAAAAGCTTTACGTAAAACTCCGTCGTACCCTTTTTCTCGAAAATATTGACCGTAAACTGGCAAAAGCTGATCATTTACAGATAGATGATTACCTGCAGAAGCATCTGTACAACAATCCGCGTTACCAGGCTGCTGATAAACTTAACCGCTTTGAATTTCAGGCATTTTCGCAGTTTGGGGAAGATGGGATTATTGAAGAGATCTTCCGCCGCATTGGAACCACCAATCAATACTTTGTTGAATTTGGCGTAGAAACCGGGGTAGAAACCAATACCACCTATCTTTTATACAAAGGGTGGAAAGGGCTATGGCTCGATGGAAGCGATGAGCATATCAGCACCATCAAACAAAATTTCTCAAAAGCCTTTGCTGACAAAAAACTCAATGCCATACAGGGTTTTATTACGGCAGAAAA
This sequence comes from uncultured Chitinophagaceae bacterium, assembly GCA_966076165.1. Classification (GTDB taxonomy): domain Bacteria; phylum Bacteroidota; class Bacteroidia; order Chitinophagales; family Chitinophagaceae; genus Sediminibacterium. Next base: position 12,688 of record CBHRAM010000046.1, on the reverse strand, counting down.
TATTGAAGACTTATTTCAGAAAGGCAATGTGCCCGTTGAGTTTGATCTGTTATCTATTGATATCGATCGTAACGATTATTATGTATGGAAGGCCATTACACATTATCAACCCAGGGTGGTGATCATAGAATACAATTCTATTTTCCGGCCGGGCTGCGAGTTTGTGGTGGATTATGATGCCAATGCCATGTGGGACGGAACCAGTAATACCAGTGCCAGCCTCGAATCTTTATATCAATTGGGATTGAAGAAAGGCTACAAGCTGGTAGCCAGTTCTTTTTCGGGCGTGAATGCTTTTTTTGTACGGGAAGATCTGATCAAAGATAAATTCACGGGACCTTTTACGGCAGAGAACCATTTTGAATCGCCTAAGTATTTTCTATATCATACACCGGGGCATCCCAGAAAAGTTGTCTTATAGCATCGAGGCGCTGGAGCGACCTGATGCTTAACGGTTCAGGCCGCTTTAACGTACCTACCTACCCGTTAAGCGTTTTCCTGAAGAAAGCACTGCCGCTTTTATCCGGCATCAGAATAATATGTTCGCCACTCTCTTTACAAAACTCATCAATGGCCAGTTTGGAACCATTCCAGTGCAGGCTTGAATAATCATGTAAAAAGAAGATGCCACCTTTGGGCATTCTTTCATAGAAAAAGGCAAGCCCGGCTTTGGTAGGGGCGTAGAGGTCGCAGTCAAGACTTACAATGGCGTATTGCCTGGCACGATGGTCATCAGTGATGGTGTCAGGGAAAAACCCTTTCACATAAATGCAGTTTGCATTATGCTTACCGATCACTTTCCCGACAAGATCCATAGAAGTATTATTAAAATCCATTTCTTTCTGTGCATCAATACCGGTAAGGTCATTCTCTTTAAATCCTTCAAACGTATCGTACAATAATACTTTTCGATCAGCAGTCGCTGCAAATTTGGCCAATATAGATGCTGTGTTGCCCCTCCATACACCCAATTCTGCAAAGTCTCCCTGTATGCCTTCTGCCAAAATCTGTTTGCAGTTAAGTATGAACGCCCATAAACGGGTACTGTCGCCCCCGTTATTCACTTCGTTGTGAGAAGTAAACCGTGGGTACAACTCATCAAATTCAGGATGTGCCCTGAATGCAAAATAGGAATCGGGATGATAAGCACGATAGAAGGGGCTTGACTGGTCACGGCCCAGTTTAAAACGCATACCCAGTATTTCCTGTGTATGCAACCTGTTCAATACCTGTTGTTCGGGGGTTCTCTTTTTCAGATAGCCTTTCAGTTTTACCAGGAATTTCTTCAGTTCGCTCATCCTCAAATGTATTTAATTTCTGTTTACTTCCTCTGCAATGAATTGTTGGGCAAGATCGCTGTCTGATTCATGAAAAAGGCAAATATCATAATAAGCAATTCCGCTTTTATGTTCATCTGAATAATTATGTAATTGCGTGATCAGCTCATGGTTATTGATAGCTGCAGTTAATATATATCTGCCCTTGTTATCAAAGAAGATCACGGAGCGATAGCCATATTGCTCCAGGGAAAATAAGGTGGCCAATCCATCTTCTTTGATCGCATCCATATTACTGCGGTTGTATTCAAAATACACAACCGGTTTTTGCTGTTCCAATAAATTTTGTGAACCGCGGATGATGATCGTGTCAAATCCTTCTGTATCGATTTTCAGTAATTTAAGGGTACGAGACAACAACTGCTGTTCTTCCAATACCTGGTCCAGGGTTTTGAGCGTAACGGTATGCCCGCTTTCTTCTGTAGGAACGATCGTTGTATTCCAACCCGTTTTCTCGAGTGAAACATTCATTGTTTCTTTCTTCTCACCCAGAAATGTTTTAATCAGTGTGATGTTTGTGAACTGTGCTGTATTCTTTTCGAGAAAACGATAAGCGATCTCATCTCCTTCAATACCAATCACCGGTAATTCAATAGCTGTTTTAATAATGGCAATGGTATCACCCACATTCGCTCCAATATCGATCACTGATAAAGAAGGATATTTTTTAGCAACACAGGCTGAGAGCCTGCCCAGCTGGCTATTGGCTTCCGGCTCATATTTGTAATTGCTGATCTGCATATTGTTGCCGGGCATATCCACAATAAAATTTCCCACTTTTACTTTGCTGATCTTATGGGCCTTATCGGCACTGTGTACATTCACTTTTACGATGTCGTAGCCAACTTTGTTCAAGATATTTCTGATCAATTGTCGCATAGCCATATTTGATTAACCCAGCAGGGTAGTTACTATTTTTTCAAATTGAGGTTGATAACAGAAATCATACGCATCGGCACCTTCCACCAATACATTGGGGCATTGGGGAAATACTTCCAATACGCGTTTTACTTTCAAGGCCTCTGCCAATGAGAAGGGGAATGATTGGTTGCCGATAAATAATTGGCTGCCCGCTATTAGGGATGCCAGTTCTAAAAAATTCTTCACCGGGTGATAAACAAGGGAAGGGATCTGTTGCTGCATATCGGCAAACTCATCGGGCATCCCCACAAAAACCACCCGTGGATATTTTTTCAGAAAACCATACTCAATTTTGGGTGTCCGGTAACGGCTGCTTCTGGCAATGACCAATGCATCTTTAAAGGATTCATCGGGCTGAACCTGCAGCCAGGGTTTACCCAGGTCGCGTGAAATACCATAAGTTAAAAAATACCAGCGTGCAATACTGCCCATCCGGTAATCAAAAGGAAATTCGCGGAATGTTGTGAGGTCGTAATGAACCGTTTGCCCGGTCAATGCTTCGCAACAGATAAAATCTTTTTGGGCAAGCAGCAGGGGAGCGATCAGTTCTACACTTTTCTCTGTGAGCATCACATTCCCGTTTGGATGTCGCATCTGCCTGGTAAAATCGCGGTTGGGCTGGTTGAGTGTTAAATACAGATTGATCTTTCTGCCCGCAGCCAGTTCATACATCGTAGGGATAGAGTAGATGATATCACCAGCATGGCCACTATGCGAAAAACTGATCTCGTCACCATCAATCACTGCCGGATGCAACACATCAGGAACGTTCTGCAGGCCGTTCAGAAACTGCGTTTCTTTCCGGCGAACATTGAACTCCGTTTTCCAGTCATTGAATATTTTGCTGAACCCGCTCATCAGGATTGTTTGGTTACTTTAAGCACCATCACTACATTATAATCGATCTCACAATTATTGCTATACAGGATCTCATACGAAATACCGGGGATCTCATTCATCCTTGCCAGCATCAGGTCGTAGCCCATATCTGCATGGATATGATAAGGGTTCATCGGTACCCCCATTTCCTTACAATACACTTCATACTTTGGCTGATCGGGGAATACCAGGATCAGGTTGCCTCCGTTCTTTAAAATGCGGATGAATTTCTTCAGTGCATCCTTGGTATCTACAAAATCCTCGATCAGGTGACTGGTATACACGTAATCATAGGTATTATCCGGGACAGGAATTTCATTGTTGATCACATCGCAGGGTATATCTACTTTGTCTTTTCCGGTATAAGTATAGGGCTGCGCAAAGTCAATGCCATCGCAATTTACTTTCATGATCTTATCACCGCCAAAACCCACATCACAGCCCTTGCCGGTACAGTAGGGCAGCACCCAATGACGTACTTTGGAAGTTTCAGAAGGGCCTTTGAACTTAATGCCAAACCATCTGCCCAATGTGCCTTTGATCTTTCTTTCTAATGTTAACTGCAAACCCATATAATCAATTATCAATGGTTCAATAATCCTTTTAATGCATCTATCCGGAACCGGATCACCGGCCCGGCTTTGGACGGCGTTCCCTGCAATGTATATTTTATTCCGAGTATGATAGAAGCCCCCAGTTTGAAAATATATTCCAGGATCTTTTTATAAAAAGCCCAATCGCCTTTTTCTTTCATTCTTACCCTTTCGCCGCGGCCAATACCACTGGCTACCCGGTACATATATTCACGGGTCAATTTGGGTACTTCCACCACATGCTGAACACGGATAGCGGGGTCATAATAAATGATCCTGCCTAATTCCTTCAGCCGGAAAAAGAAGTCCTTTCCTTCTCCACCGATCCGCAAAGTACCTACCACACCGGGTAATAAGGGATTGAATCCCTGTATCGCATCAAAATCGGCTTTCCGGATGATCATATTCGATTCCAGCGGGTATTTATTGGCGCTGAAAACACTAACCGTATCACTGTAATGAAAATGACCTACCAGTGAAGAAACATAATGGCTCATCCATTTCGGTTCTCTCGGAATATACCTGGGAATGATCCTGCCCCCCAAGCCACCTGCATCAGGATGTTGTTCAAAAAAGTTAACGATCTTCTCCAGGTAATCTTTATCAGCGATCGCATCATCATCCATAAAACAAAGCAGGGGAGATCCCGCATGCGCCGCACCGGTATTCCTGGCAAATGAAGCGCCCTGCTTTGGCTCATTCATATATTGGTAATGGCCGAGTGGGTGATTGGCGAGAAAAGTCTCACAAACCTGCTCCGTATTATCGCTGGAATTATTATTCACAATGATCACTTCGTACTGGTCCCGTGAAAGGGTTTGATTGTACAGGCTCTCCATCGCATCTTTAATATAGACACAACGGTTATAGGTACAGATCACCACGGATATTTTGAGGGTTCCACTCATAAGGCCTGCAAAGATAACAGAGCTTTTTGTACTATGGTGTTCCAATTAAAAGCCTTGTAGAATGCATCGGGGGTATCTGCTGGCAGGAGGGTCTCCGGATCAGCCATGGCTTTGGCAAACCCCTGCCAGTCATAATCATCCAGAATTACCAGTTTGGGGCCAACTAACTCAGGTAATACCCCCCGGGCACCATTTCGGGCAGAGACCACCGTGAGGTTATAGGAAAGGGCATCTATTAGTTTGATCTTGATACCACTGCCCAATGTTACCGGGTTAATAAAACAGTCCGCCCCTTTATAATAGTAAGTGATATCGTCTACCATACCCTTGTAAATGATCTCAGGGTATGCATCCAGCACATCCTGCCATTGTTTGCTGAGAGACCTTCCGCAGATCAGGATCCTGAAATCAAATGCCTGTGTCTGCAATACCGGCAATAATTCACTGATGATCACTCTTAGCGCATCCAGGTTAGGCAGGTAATCAAAAGAACCATTGAAGAGGAAGAGTTTTGTTGAAGCAGGTAACTGATGTTCAGTGGATAATTGCTTTCTGTATATTGCTTTCTCTGCATAGCTGACCGGGTTCCGGATATCTGTACCATAAGTGATCACACAGCATTTTTTTTCATCCAGCTGCCACTGGCCAATGGCCCATTTCATTTCTTCTGCTGTGATAAAAAAACTGAAATCCGCTTTTCTGTGAACCCATCGCTCATAGAGTGCATATAAGCGCCACCCCGTTTTCTGCATATCGCGGAAACGGAGTGCTTCAATATTATGGGAACGGATGATAAAAGGTTTTTTGGTGATCCAACGTAACAGCACACCCAGCCATCCCAGGTAAGAATGCTCGATAGTGATCACATCGATGGCTTCCTGTTTGATCAGTTTATACAACCTGTATACGCGAAGCAGGTTGGCAAAACCTAAACGGTGATGATAAAGAAAAGGATAGGCCTGAAAACCAACAGTGCCGGCTGTTTCATTTTCTTTGGAAACAGCCAGCACTACTTTTGTTTGTTTGGCCAAATGCGTATAAAAATCTGCCACACATTTCTGGCCACCCATCTGCGCAGGGAATACTTGATAAGATACGATACCCAGTACAGATGGCGATTTCATACTCAGGCAGTGGCTTCTTTGGGTTTTCTCAGGCTCATAAAGGCTGAGAAGATCAGCATTAACCAGATCAGCGCAGAAGCTCCGATCGCGGCTTTATTGCTATTGTAAAAGGATGCCGGTTTAAAGGCAAATACAATGGTATGGTTGCCCGAAGGAACCTGTAACCCGCGCAACACATAGTTGGTACGGATAATAGGGCTCTCTTTTCCGTCGATCGTAGCTACCCAGCCTGCATCATAAAATATTTCGCTGAATACCGCAAACTCATTGTTTTTTGAAGATGATTGATAAGTAACAATATCATTGTCATTATTCACCAGTTTCACAAAGGCACTACTGTCTCTTACAGCATTCGCTGCAAGGTTTGCTTTCAATGATTCCTCAATGATCGCAGTATCTTTCGGGTTGAAGGTACTTAAGGCATTCATCACATCTGCCGGTGTTTTCTTAAAGGCAATCGCTTTTACAAACCAGGCCGCACCCAGTGCATCGGGGTTTTGCTGAACCATTAACTGCTGACTGTTCTGTTGTGCAGGTGTGATCACATATTTGGTGTTCAACATATCCAGCACCGGTAAGCAGTTAGGAAAATTATACAATTGCTTTTCGATCAGGTCCTGGTAAATACTCAGTTTGGCAGGATGATAACCACCGATATTCTTATGAAAATAAGAAGTAAGCGGGCCGCCATTGAATGCATTACTGATTCCCTGCGATACATCAAATACCCTGTAATACCCCGTATCTTTTAAGATCTGCAGGTCTACCGAACTGGGTTTAAACACATTTTCGTAATCTGTATTTTCCTGGTAATTCTCTGCGTTCAGGTATTTGGTATCGATGGTGATCACATCAATAAAGGCAAACACGCCAACAATAACGGTAGCGGTCAATGCATTTATTTTTTTCTTGATGAAGAAGAATAAAGCAACGATGGCTACAGCAATAAATAATAATGAGCGGAAAAGATCACCCATAAAAAGTCCCTTCCTGTCTTCTTTCAATCCATTCACAAACGATTTGATGGCAGGATCCACCACTGCTTTTTGCTGCGGATCGGTAAATGAATTTGCATATTGCAGTAAAGACTTATCAGCCCCGCCAGAGAAATCGGCAGTGAAATAAACCAATAAAGCAACTACAAAAACACCACCCACAACCATCAGGCCTTTTTTGTATTGTTGAAACAGCCCTTCTTTATCTTCAGTTTGTAAAATTTTGTCAAGGCTGAGTACAGACATCATCGTTAACAATAAAGTCGGGATTACCAATATCATACTCGGTGCCCTGAACTTGTTATACAAGGGCAATACATCCAGTAAAACCCTGTTGAATCCTTCAAAGTATTTTCCCCAACTCATCAGTATGGTAAGGATACAGGTTGCCAGGATCCACCATTTGTGCTTGCCATCCAGCAACACAAAACCCATCAATGCGAGAAAACAAACGATCGCGCCAAGATAGGGTGGGCCCGAAGTGCCTACACCATCAATACCTCCCCAATAAAATTGGAGGCCGCCCTGCACCTGTTGTCCCAGTTGTTGCGGCATTTGCTGCAAAGCTTCAATAGCTTTTGATTTATCTTCGGCTACTTCCAGCTGGTGGCTACTTCCGCCGTATAAGCGGGGGAACATCATCACCAAAGGTTCTGTTTTGTAAACGCTGTAGCTCATGGCATAATCCTTACTCAAACCGGTCTTGGTAACCGTTCCTTTTTCATCACCCAACTGACTGCCCCCACGAATGGTTCGTTTGGAATAATCGTAAGTACTGAAAAGAGAAACTGCGTTTACCAGGATCCCCAGCAATGCGGCAGTGATCGCAAGTCCGCCGGCCGTAAACAGGTGTTTATAATCTTTTTGCTTGATCCAGCCAATGGCCAATCCAATACTCATGGCCACAGCAATGATTACACTATAATAAGTGATCTGAAGGTGATTGGCAGAGATCAATAACCCAGTAAACAGTGCGGTTAAGGCAGTTCCCCAGAGATATTTCTTATTGTATAATAACAGGAGTGAAGCGATAAAAGCCGGCATATAGGCAATGGCCTGCATTTTGGTATCATGTCCCACCGAGATGATAATAGGATTATACGTGGCATACGCATAGGAAAGTGCACCGAATAAACCCACATAAGGGTTCACTTTCAATACCTGGCTCAAAAAGTAAAAGCAGATACAGGCAAGAAAGAAGAAACTAACCGGTTTGGGAAGGTTTAAGGTTAAGATATTACCCGCATACACAATCGAAACAGGGTTGCTGCCCACACTGGTTATCTGGAAAGCAGGCATACCGCTGAATACCCCGTTAGACCACAATGGAAACTCGCCATGTTTTTTCTGGTAATCGAAGGAATTCTGGGCCATACTTTTCCAGAGGGTTACATCCGATTGCTGTAAAACTTTGCCATCGAGGGTGGGTTTACAGTAAACCAGGGCCACTACTGCAAAAACAATCACCGCAATAGCATGTGGCAGTAATTTTTTCCATTCAATTTTTTTCATCTGTAAGGGGTTAAGTGCAGCAAATTAATGTTATTTTGAACGAAATTTTTTATGAAGGGGCTTTTATTTTTGTCAAGACTGGCGCTGATCTGCAATGTGCTCTTCCTGCTATGCCTGGCATTGCAAAGAACACAGGATTTTATCAACATAGAAGGTGTTAAAGGAACGGTAATTGTGTTGGGCTGGATTCTTGCTCCCTTTGTCAATTTTCCGGCAAATATCTGGTGGTTGTCGAGGTTAATTCGCAAGCAACCGGTGAACCTTCCCACCTGGCTGGGTGTTACCAACCTGTTATTTCTTTGTGCCCAAATATTTGTTCATTTTATAATGCCATCATGATCCATCAGATCCTTAAAGACAAGCCCACCAAATTATTTCTGGGTATTACTGCTTTTTTTGTGGCCAATGCATTGATCGCGGAATGTATCGGGGGAAAGATCTTTTCCCTGGAGAAACTGATCGGGATCAATCCTTCCAATTTTACCATTTTTGGCCAATCCGGTTTAGCATTCAATCTTACCTGCGGTGTGCTCTTATGGCCGCTGGAGTTTATCATCACAGATATTGTGAACGAATACTATGGCCCCAAAGCCGTTCGGAGGATCAGTTATACGGCAGTGATCTTGATCTCTTATGCTTTTCTGATGTTTTACACAGCCATGAAAATACCCCCTGCCGATTTCTGGATCGGCTCCAACACCGCCAAAGGAATTCCCAATATGCAGGATGCATTTGGTGGCATTTTCGGACAGGGTATGTGGATCATTTTAGGAAGCCTTACCGCATTTCTTGTGAGCCAGATCGTGGATGTAACTGTGTTTCATAAGATCAAAAAAATGACCGGTGAAAAATGGATCTGGCTCCGTGCAACCGGCTCTACGGTTGTATCTCAGCTGGTAGATAGTTTTGTGGTATTGTTCATCGCTTTTAAAATAGGCAACGGCTGGAGCTGGCAACTGGTACTCGCGATATGTCTTGTGAACTACGCCTATAAATTTACCATGGCCATTATCTTAACACCCGTAATTTACCTGATCGAAAAACAAATTGAAAGATATATCGGACATGATGTTGCGAAGAAAATGAAAATGGCTGCGATGGGGAAGGAGGAGGAATAATTAAAAATCAAGAATTAGAAATTAAAAATTAGAATGGTTTGTTTGAATAATAGATAGGGATACAATTCTTAATTTTTAATTTCTAATTCTTAATTGATCAAAGTGATCCATACTGATTTCCCTTACTAAACAAGTTCCTCTCTTTGATCATCCTGATCACTACCTTATCAATGGGTAACGACATATGTGCTTCACTCAATGTGTCCCAGTCTATCCATCTGAATACTTCACTTTCTCCATTGGGGTCTGCGACCTGGTGGGGTTGGAACTGAAAGGGGGTGGTGTTCGTTTCAATAGTGATCGGCGTTTCGGCCTTTACATGATAGTAAATGGAAATGATCTGGTCTTTGTTATTGAATGCTGAGATCTGAAAAAAATCGGTGGTGTAAATATGATCGCCAACTTCTACCTCCAGTCCGGCTTCTTCCATGAATTCACGTTTCAGGCAATCCCGAGTGCCTTCGCCTATTTCTAATCCGCCACCGGGTAATTTGGTGAAATAATTGCCGCGGATAAACTCATCGGTTACCAGTAAACGTTGTTGTTCATCAAACAATAAACCATAAACCCTCACATTAAAGAGTGCCATGCTAAAACCATTTTTTCTTCATAAAATACCAGCTCAGTATGATAGAAGTGATAAGGGAGATCACTACCGGAATATAGAATGCATGTGGCGAATCCATATAAGGGATCTTCACGTTCATGCCATAAATACCGGCAACGAGCGCGGGTAAAGAAAGGATGATGGTGATAGACGTTAACCGTTTCATCACACTGTTCAGGTTATTGCTGATGATACTGGCAAACGCATCCAGGGTACTTGTGAGGATATTGGTGTAAATATTCGCCATCTCAAGGGCCTGACTGGTATCAACGATCATATCCTGTAAAAACTCCCTTTCTTCTTCATTCAGGCTCAGGAAATTGGTACGCTCAAGTTTCATCATCAGCATCTCATTACTTCTGAGTGCGGTAATAAAATAAACAAGGCTTTTTTGAATACGCATCAGGTTCAACAGATCTTCATTACTGTTGCTTTCATACAGACTGATCTCGTATTGGTTGCGGCGGTGATTGATCTCTTTCAGGAATTCCATAAAATTCTGCACCACTTTCTCAAACACTTTCAGGATCATCATATTCTTCTTATCCGGGTGCCTTTTCTGAAATGAGTTCAGGAATTTTTTTATGGCACCGTTATCAAAAGAATTCACCGTAACGATCTGTGTGTGCGTTAAAATGATACAGATAGGAATGGTGATATAAAATGCATCACTATCGTTAAAAGAATTGTTCTCTGTAGGGGTTTTGATGACAACGAATTTTACATTGTCCTCTGTTTCATAACGCGGCCGTTCATCTATATCCAGCGAGTCGCGCAGAAATTCAATCGGGATCTCAAGGTCCTCGCTCAGCTCAATAAATTCTTCTTCTTTAAACGGAGGTACCAGGTTTACCCATACCCCCATATCGGGCTTGTCGATCTCTACAGTTTGTCCGCTGATATTCTTAAAGTACTGGATCATAGAAAGTGATAAGTATTAGGTAGTAAGTGATAAGTTGTAAGCAGTAAGTGGTTTGTGGAAGCAAGTATATAGCAGGATAAAGAATCTGATTAATTACTTATCACTTACTACCTACAACTTACAACTCAACTGTCCCCTTAAAAACAAATTCCGCCGGGCCGCAAAGCCAGATATTCTGAAAACTTTCTTCCCCGGTCTTATCAAACTCAACCGCCAGATGGCCACCTTTTGTCTGTACTTCCACACGGTTGAAGCCATTGTCGTTATGGGCAAATACCAAAGCAGATGCGGTTACACCGGTTCCGCAACTATAGGTCTCATCTTCCACACCGCGTTCATAGGTGCGTACAATGATGCCCTTGTCTGTACTCTCCACGAAATTTACATTGATCCCCTTCTCTGCAAATTCTTTACTGTAGCGGATCTCTCTTCCTTCTTCATAGATATTCATTTTCATCACATCGCCAACGGTTTTTACAAAATGTGGCGAACCGGTGTCTAATACAGAATCTCCATGATGGTCTTCTATGCAGCTCACATCTTTCATCTTCAGGTTGATCCATCCGTTATCACCCTGCGAAGCTTCATGTTCCCCGTCAACGGCTACAAAATGATAAAGGTTCTTATGAATACCCATATCATACGCAAAGCGTGTTAAACACCTTCCGCCATTGCCGCACATAGAACCTTCACGGCCATCGGCATTGTAATATTTCATCCCAAAATCATAACCCGAAAGGGTATTCAATAACATGAGCCCATCGGCTCCAATGCCGAATCTCCTGTCGCATAAATGATTTACCTGCGCTTCCGTCAGTTCGATCCTGCCATCACGGTTATCCATGATGATAAAATCATTTCCGGTTCCCTGGTATTTATAAAAAGTTACTGTCATGATTCATTCTTTTACATGCCCGCCAATACACCCAGTGTTTTAGTGATCAGGCTTTCTACCGCCGCAGCACCATCTTTACTGAATGTTTTTTGTACACGGTTGGCAACGATCGCATTCAGACTGAGGCAATGGTGGCCTAACAATTTTCCCAAACCATAAATGGCACTGGTCTCCATTTCAAAGTTAGTGATGCGGTGGTTACCGTAACTGAATTCTGTAAGCCTGTCTATCAGGTCGGCATTGGTAAGTCCTAAACGCAACACACGTCCCTGCGGTCCATAGAAACCCGGACAGGTAACCGTGATACCATGATGGAACCCTTCTACAAAATGCTTTAACACAGCCGGACCCGCACTGGCTATATAAGGGGAGGAGAGGGGATGGCCCATTTGTACATGGGATACAAAAGCGCTCAGCAATTGTGATTCTTCATCATTATTTTCCTGGCGGTAAAAATTAAGCAGGTTGTCAATACCCAGCCCATGTGTACTCGCCACAAAACTGTCTACCGGAATATCTGCCTGTAAAGCACCGGAAGTGCCTACGCGGATCACCGTTAGTTGTGTAAGGGAAGGTTTGATGGTCCTTGTGGTAAAATCAATATTTACAAGTGCATCCAGTTCATTCAATACAATATCGATATTATCAGTACCGATACCGGTAGACACAACGGAGATCCTTTTCTTACCGATAAACCCTGTATTGGTAACAAATTCACGGTGCTGCGATGTAAATTCTATCGAGTCAAAATGCTTACTCACTTCTTTTACCCTGTCCGGATCGCCCACGGTAATAATGGTGGTTGCCAGTTCTTCCGGCCTCAGGTCAAGATGGTAAACGGCTCCTCTGCTGTTGATGATCAATTCACTTTCTGCTA
>CBHRAM010000045.1:0-14810 GCA_966076165.1 uncultured Chitinophagaceae bacterium | reverse complement strand
AAAAAAGCTTCCCACCTGTTGGAAAATGTTCTTCACAAGCCGTAAACTAAACCGGAAAAGGTGAAAAAGAAAAAAGCAGTACCTGCCAAGCCTGCCCCGAAAAAGAAAGCGCCTGCGAAAGCAGCAAAAAAATCTATAGCAAAGAAAAAATAAATAACAGAAGAATATTGAATTTCACAGTGACGGAATTCAATATTCTTCTGTTCAATTTTCTATTCGTTTATCTTATCATCTCATAAAACCTGCTCCTGAATTTTGTAAACTCTTCTTCTAACAAACCAATCCCTTTTTCCTGGGTTGGTGATAAGGGTTCAATAGCAGTGGCCACTGCCACATAGAGATCACTCACTTTTCTTCTGAATTTAAACTCATCAAAGAAAATAGACTTACGGTTCAGCTCCAGGATCTCGTGTTTAAATACATCCAATTCTTTGAGTTTCGATTTTTGCGTTGTATCTGCCGCTGCGGTCTTTGTTACAGCTGTAATCGTTTTATTGAGTGTATCAACCAATACGGCAAGCTGTTCCTGTAATCCGTGTAAGCGCATTCCCTGTTTGTATAATAACTCGAGCGACTGTGTGGTAAGCCCTTTCGCCGGGTTGGCTTCGATAGTGATAAACTGCTCATAAGATTTCCCATTGGCTTTCACCACAATTTTAAATTTCCCCGCCGGCACTTTCGGACTTACTATGGAAGAATACAAAACAGAAGACTGTGCAATAAAACCGCCCTGCGCCACTTTTGGCGGGTTAATGTTTAATGGCCAGTATACTTTATTCAACCCTTTAACACCTGTGCCGTTAAAATCTTTTATTTTTTTATTGGCAGCATCGTACACTTCTATTTTCACCCCTTCATTACTGCGTTGCTGCAAATAATAATAGATAGTAGGTGCCACTACCTTGTTCTCTCCTACCCAACCCGTTAAATTAGCGGGTGGCTGTGGAAATTGCGGGGCGTAATCATATTTAAAATTCTGAATGGGAAATAAGATGGCATCCTTGTTAACATCCGCCTTTACCAATTCGCGTAACGGCTGCAGGTTGTCAATGATATAGATCCCCCTTCCATGAGAAGCGATCAGGAGATCATGGGTTTGCGGCTGTATTTTGATATCCCTCACCAAATTATACCACGGCATATTCTGGTATTTGCTGCGCATCCAGCTGGCACCGCCATCGAGTGAAAAGAATAAACCCATTTCTGTTCCAAGAAACAGTAATTTCTCATTCACAATATCTTCCCTGATCACGTGTGCGAAGCCCGTAAATTCTGATGAAGTAAATCGCTTCCAGCTATTACCCCCGTCATTGCTGACTACTACATAGGTATTGTTATCGCCATACATATGGTTATCCAATGTTACATAGACCCTTTTCTGATCGATAGAAGAAATTTCAATGCTGCTGATCCAGCTGTTTTCAGGAACACCTGTTTTCCAAATGCCGGCAGCTTTATTCTGCCAGGTTTTCCCGCCATCGGTTGTTAACTGCAGGTTGCCATCATCGGTTCCAACCCAGATCCTGTTCTCGTTTTTCGGATCCTGTGTTACTGTAAAAATGGTACAGTGATTTTCGGCACTTGTATTATCACCGGTAATACCGCCACTGTTCTCAGATTGTTGTTGTTTGGCTTTGTTATTGCTGGTAAGATCAGGTGAAATTCTTTCCCAGTTTCTTCCATCATCCGTTGAGCGGAACAGGTATTGTGAGGCGATGTATAAATTATACAACGGTTTTCCGGTAGCAGATTTTTTTACAGATGGGCCTGTTACGATCGGTGTATTCCAGTTCCAGCGATGATCTTCATCACCGGCTAATTTTTTGGGTTTGATGCCGTATGATAACCCTGTTGTAATATCTACCCTGGTAATTTCACCACCTTGTGATTCGGAGAAAACAATTTTAGGATTTACCAAACTGGTCTGTACCCAGAATCCATCTCCTCCCCCGATCGTTCTCCAATCTACTGCACTAACTCCACCCGGAGATGAATTGGGTGCCATCCATGAATTGTTATCCTGTAACCCACCATATACATTATAGGGTGACTGGCTATCTGTGCTTACATGATAGAATTGTCCTACCGGAAGATTATTTAAAAACTGCCAGGTTGTTCCTTTATTCATACTCAGGTAAACACCGCCATCCGTTCCCAGAAATAACATATCTGTATTATTGGGATTCACCCATAAAGCATGATGATCTGAATGCGGGGCTACGCCACCAATAATATTTTCACTCCATGAATAACCTCCATCTGTTGAAGAAGCGAAAGTGAATGCCGGACGGTATACTCTTTTCGGATCTTTTGGATCGTACACCAATGTGCTGAAATAGAAAGGCCTGGCGGTAATATTTTCTGTAGAGGATAACTTTTTCCAGGTTTCCCCTTCGTCTTCCGAAATATACAGGCCGGGTGTTTTGGCTTCTACGATCGCCAATACCTCTGATGGTTTAGATGGATTGATGGTGATCACAATTCTGCCAAGATCCCCATCCGGCAAGCCTTTGGTGATCTTATTCCAGGTTTTGCCACCATCATTTGTTTTGAACAAGCCACTGCCCGAACCACCGGAACTGAATGCAAAAGGCTTTCTTCTGAACTGCCAGAAAGAAGCAAACAGGGTTCCTGTTTTGGTGGGGTGCATGGCAATATCTGCACAACCCGTTTCATCATTAACAAATAATATTTTATCCCAGGTTTTGCCTGCGTCTGTAGATTTATACAATCCCCTGTGAGAAGAAGATCTCCATAAGGGGCCGGGAGCTGACACATAAACCGTTTTTTTATCTGAAGGGTCTACTATGATCTTACTGATATGTTCCGTACTATCCAATCCCATTTTCAGCCAATTATTCCCACCATCGGTTGTTTTATACAATCCATCTCCGATAGAAACTGAATTACGCATATTGCTTTCGCCCGTTCCCGCATATACAACGCGTGCATTGCCGGGTTCGATGGCCAGGGCGCCAATTGACTGACAATATTTATCAAACAAGGGAATAAAGGATTGTCCGCCGTTCTGGCTTTTCCAGATACCGCCGCCGGCTGTTCCCACATACAGATTTACCTGGCCATCTGCGGTGATGCCTTCAATAGAAGTAATTCTTCCGCTCATGGTAGATGGGCCTAAAGTACGGGCTCCCATTACCTGGAAATAGGAAGAGTTTAGTGTGACCTGTGCCTGCGCCCAAAAAACCAGCAGGAGCAAACAACCGCTTAGTTTGAATTTCTTTGACATAAGTTTTGGTTTATAAAAGAACAGGCTGCATTCTTCTGCACCATTGGGTACTACAGAAATGCAGCCTGTTTACAAAATTGTATTACAATCTAGTTGGCTTTAAAAATAGCGGCATCTACCGGGGCATTAACGGTTACTTTTTTGGTAACCATCATCATCATACCCTGGTCCTGCTTGAATGCCAGCTTAATACCGAAATCTGTGGTCTGGTAGTCAAGGTATTTCACGGAAGATTTCACTTCCTGTCCCTGCTGTTTTATAATAGATTCCACTTTATATACCAGACTGGTTTTGGTATCAAAGAAATAGGTTTTTTCATTATTGTTTTTGGTAGTGAGTTTGATCTTGTAATATTCATTACCGTCAGCTTCATCTTTTCCTAAGAATTCAACGGAAGAGCCTTTTGCCTTATAATCGATAAAAGCATCCTGAAGATCCAGGTCGTCTACTTTACTTTTTAATTCATCGGCACTGATCGGATCGAGCGAGGCTTTACCGGCCAATGGATTTTGAGACCATCCTTTCTCAGGGGTAACAATATCAATGATCTTATTGCCCTGGAATTCTGCATCAATCCGCATCCCTTTCATCTGAACACCCTGCATGGTATAAGGAATGGTAACTCCCTGCACTTCTACCTGGCCCTCTACTTTGATAGACTGCACTTTTGTCCATTTATCCGCACCGCCAATAGCCGTGATATATTTGGCAATGATCTCGTCGGCCGTTTGGGCTTTGACTGATGCAACAGCTGTTAACAGAATAGCGAACGATAAGAAGATCTTTTTCATAATGAAATGTTTATTAGGTTTTGTATGTTTTAATAAGTAGGTAACCTGTGCAATATATTACAGCTAATTGACTTTAGTTTTAAAAAATAATGACTATCTGATAATGAATGATGCGGAGTTGAGCATTTTAATGGATTCGTTCGGTAAAATTGAACAAAATGCAACCAATAATTTCCCGTGCTTCCCTTTTTAATTGCTTGTGATTCAAGGCAGTTAGGTATTTTCTGCAAAGATCCATCACACAAACAGATGGGTAATCAAAATCGATCATGTTGCTATAAAATGGATTACGCTGTCTGAACCTGTACAGATTATCCCGAAAACTTATTACATTTATAGATATCACTGAAAAAGAACATTCATCCTTTAATCTTTTTTATGCCCTGCAAATATTTTATAAAAGCGATTTTTCTTTTGGCACTAATAGTTTTAGGCTTCACTGCAGTTGAGGCGCAGGAAAAAGCCGATCAAAATCCATTTATACCCTATTTAAAAGTCAAGGATTATAGATTTACAGCACAGTCTTATACTTCCACTACGGTAAGTATGCGGCAACTAACGGATGATTACAGTATAAGGCTTAAAAACGATAGCCTGATTGGTCTTCTACCCTATTATGGCGGTTCCTATTCTGCACAGATCAATGTAACAGATGGTGGTATGAAATTCACATCCCTGAAATTTGACTATTCTCTTGTTGAAAAAAAGAAAGGCAAATGTGAGATCATCATCCGGCCAAAAGACGACAGAACAATTCAGGTATTATTCCTTACAGTGTTTTCTGATGGCGGTGCCCAATTACAGGTAACCAGCAGTAACCGGGAGCCCATGACCTTTAATGGGTATATATCGGTAAGATAAGTTCTGTGCTGTTTACGTTTTCATTTCTCCTGATCTTTAAATATCTTACGGGAACATTACCAACACTCACCCCATGAGGTACCGGAACTGTTTTTGGATCATCTGTATATTATGGTTGGGCAATCCGGAAACTTTTGCCCAAACCGGTCGGATAGATGCCTTACAACATTCCCTGGTAAATACTGCCGATCCTTCCGAAAGATTAAACCTCCTGATCAGATTATGTGATGAAGGCGAGTCGCTTACCGCCGACAGTCTCCTGCTATATGCCCAACATGCAAGACGAACAGCAGGCACTCTCCGCAAACCGCTTGTTGAAAGTATGGCCGCTTATTATGAAGCCTATGCTTATTACCGGAAAAATATTCCGGATTCGGTTTCTGCTATCAGCGGTCATTATCTGACGCTGATGCAACGAAAAGACCCCAACGCTCCTGCCATCAATCTGTTTCAATTGCTGGATGCCCGCTCGCTGGTAAGAAAACAGCAATACAAAGAAGCGTTGGCGCTTTATTACAGTGTATTGAATGAAGCTGAAAAAAAGAAAGATACACTTAACCAGGCGAGGGCTATGGCGGGAGTAGGTTCGGTATTGAACAGAACTGCGGACTTTACGGGCGCACTCAGCTGGTTCCTGAAAGGGATCCAACTTGCCGGTAATTCTCCCTATCGCAAACAGTTGGTCTATCTCTATACGAATACCGCGGTGATGTATAACCGGATAGACAAATACGATTCCTCTTTATACTTTGTGCAGAAAGCGATAGCCCTTGCCAGAGAAGCAGAGAACCTGACCGATCTGGGTAATGCATTGGGTATGTATGCTGCTCAATTGATGGATGCCAACGGAAAGGATATGGATCTGAAAAAATACGCAGTTGCTGAGAAACCACTACGTGAGGCACTGACTGTTTCAGAAAAAATGGGGGATGCGAATGAGATCCTGTCGCATATGGGTGCATTGGGCATTTTTTATTACGATATTAACCAGCCACAGAAAGGAATTGAGATCTGCCAGAGAGCCATCAGGCTGATCGATCAAAACAAACTCCCATCCAAACTGCCATATATCTATGATATTCTGGCGAAAAATTTACAGCTGGCTGGCAGGTACAAAGAACAGGCAGAGATTTTACAGCAGTTAAGCATGATCAAAGACTCTGTATATGAACAGAATTCTGCCCAGGCCATGTCGGAGCTGAAAACAAAATATGAGGTGCAGAAAAAAGAAAATACCATCATACGTCAGCAACTCGACCTTGTGAAGAAAGATTACCTGCTGTACTCCTCTATCCTTTTTATCCTGCTGGCAGCCGTGATTTCTTTTTGGGCATTCCGCAATTACCGCAGGAAGCAAAAAATGAAAGCTGCCATGGCAGTTACTGCAGCCGAGGAAACTGAAAGAAAGCGGATCGCTGCCGATCTGCATGATAACCTGGGGGCTTATGCTGCTTCTATTGCATCCAATGTAAACCGGTTATCCGATCACTTTAAAAACAGTGCAGAAGCGGGTATCCTGAATGAGGTAAGGAACAACTCCCATGCAATCGTGGCCGACCTGAGTGATACGATCTGGGCCCTCAAGAAAACTGTATTGCCCCTAACCGCGGTGAGCGACAGGTTAAAGATCTTTATCCAGCGGATACTATCGGGTTATCCATCCCTATCCATTGATGTAGTGGAAAATATTCAGACAGACCATCTTTTATCTCCTTCAGAAGGTTTTCATCTTTTTCAAACTCTGCAGGAAGCGATCAATAATGCCGTAAAACATAGTGGCTGCAACCATATTCTTATTTCCATTGAAGGAAAGGAAAAGGAATGGACAGTCCAGATCACCGATAACGGAAACGGTATGAAGCCCTTATCAGCAAACAGCGGCGGTGGCAATGGCTTATTCAATATGAAGAACAGGGCCGAACAGGGCGGATGGAATATTAACTGGGCAGATCATCTCCCTCATGGAACCATCGTTACCATTCATCACCCACCGGGGTAGTATACAATCACTATTTTTTACAGGCAGAACAATCGTCATTTTTATGCCTACCAATCATTACCATTAATAACTATACAATAGCCATTGCAGAAGACAACAAAGCCTATCTTAATTCCTTTCTTCATAAAATAGCGCAATGTAAACAGCTAAAGCTGGATTTTACGGCTGCCAATGGCCGGATCTGTCTTGAACAGCTGAAGGGCCTGCCCGACCAGCATTTACCCCAGGTTATTTTTATGGATATAGAAATGCCCGAACTGGATGGCGTGGAAACGATCGCTATTGCAAAATCATTATACCCTTCCATCCATTTTATTGTTTTGACAGTATTGGATGATGATGAAAAAGTATTTGAAGCCATCAAGGCCGGCGCATCCGGCTATTTATTAAAACATGAGCCGGTAGAAGTATTGATGGCAGCTGTAGAAAATGTAATGGAGCACCAGGGTGCACCTATGAGTCCGGGTATTGCGAGGAAAGCCCTGAACCTGCTCAGCCGTTCCATGATGGAAGACAAGGGCAAACCTGCCCAGGCCGAAAGAATTCCCAAAGCCATTACAGAACGTGAGGAGGAGATCTTAAAGCATATTGTTTCGGGATGGGATGCCAAAAGGATTGCCGCCAATCTTGATATCAGTGTGAATACCGTGCGTAACCATATTGCCAATATTTACCAGAAACTGCAGGTACAATCCAAGGCACAGATCATGCAGATGGCGCATAAGCATAAATGGTTTTGATCAATATTGAACAGATTTTGAAAGGCTGCTATCAGATAGCAGCCTTTTTTTATGAGCTGATCCGATAAACGGTACTAGTACAAATTGACTATTTTTTACCCATTTTGCCGGGAGTAGGTTTGCTGTATCAATTAACCAAAAAACCTACAATCATGAAAAAGTTACTCATTGTTATCGTAAGCGTAGTAAGCGTATCCATCGCAAACGCACAAACTCAATTCGGTGTAAAAGGGGGTGTCAATATCTCTACTATTACCGGCGACAATTCCAGTGTTTTCTCTTCCAGCATTGCAGCCCATGCAGGCGGACAGGTAAGTTTCAAACTCGACAAACAATTCAGCCTGCAACCCGAGTTTGTATTTTCTTTTGAAGGGGCCAAGTTCAACACCAATGGTGTTACCGGCAGGGCCAGTGGTAATTATATTAATATCCCGGTGCTGGGCCAGTACCATCCCGGTTCAGGTTTCATCCTGCAGAGCGGCCCGCAAATGGGACTACTGTTAAGCGCCAGTATGAAAGTAACCAACCAGGGCAGCCATAACATCAAAGACCAGATGAAATCAACTGATTTTTCATGGGTATTTGGCACTTCGTTTGTTCCTGAAAAATCCAAACTGGGCTTTAGTATCCGTTACAACCTGGGACTGAGCAATATCAACGCAGGTGCGGGCCCCAGCAACCATACCAGCTGCTGGCAGCTGGGCACTTTTATCCTGCTGAATACCAAATAGCCATTCTTGCATTCACAAAAAAATCTCCGTAATTTTTAACTGTTAAACTTACCGTTATGAAAAAGCTCTATCGCCTCATCATGCTGCTATTACCCGCATCGATCCTGTTCTTGAATTCATGCAAAGCACAAACTGCCCCTTCTACCATGGTTAATGCCGAAACAGCCATGAAAGTAGAAAGCAAACAGGTGGGAAACTGTATCCAGACCGTTCCTGCCGGGTGGCTATCGATGGGCAACAAAGAAGGGAGTGCCATTGATCTTTTTGATGCCGCCCATACCATGTATGCAGGCTGGGGTATTTTTCCGGTAAATTCAAACCTTGCATTCTATTACGACAAGGAACTATACAATAAAAATCCTGAAAGATCTGTATTGCGGGTAGGTTCCATGATCGCATCCAATATTATGGGAGAGCAAACATCCCTTCGGTATACGAACGAGATCAATGAACAGATCAGCAATTATCAACTGCGCTCGGTTGAAGGTATTAATTGCAAAGGCGTGGTATTGTACAGGATCTTTCCGGGCGATAATCTGAATTTTACCTATATCGAAGCCGTTCGTTTTGCACTCACCAAAAAAGATCTCTGGGCTAGCAAGGGTGAACTGGTAGCGGGTATTGCTGCATCTATTCAATGCACTACCCAATATATTCCGCACGAACTGCCTTCCCTACCCAAACGCCCGAGCCTGCAACCCTCTGCTTCCAAAAGCAAGAAAGATGATTACGGATACAATCCCCAATTGGGAACCGAGTATTGCCATAATCCGCGTACCGGTGAAAATTTCAGGGTGAGTCCCAGTACCAACTGGTCAGAAACAGGCCCCGATGGTCCCGGTTATTATGGATGGGCCGGTAATGAAAGAATTAAGATGGCTCCCGGAAGAAGTAATTAAGTCATCGCACAAAAGAGATCCGGATGATGTACAATCGCATTGTCCGGATCTTCATTTTATATCCGTTAGATTTTACTGCAATACCTTACTATTGCCCTTCATATAATCTTGTCATCATGGTAGACATCACTTCATTTCAGGGAGA
Source organism: uncultured Chitinophagaceae bacterium (assembly GCA_966076165.1). GTDB lineage: Bacteria > Bacteroidota > Bacteroidia > Chitinophagales > Chitinophagaceae > Sediminibacterium. The sequence continues at coordinate 5,397 of CBHRAM010000045.1, read as the reverse complement.
ACACCGGTTTCTCTCCAATTTCTGGCCCTGCTGTATTGTTTGGGAAGGATTTGTTTACCCCAGTTTAGAACATGCCTATGCTGCTTCCAAAACGGATGACCCTGCTGTAAAAGAAATGATCCGCTCCTGCCCTACCCCCGGTGAAGCAAAAGAATATCTGGAACATCATCAACTGAAACCGGCGATCACCTGGACAATAACTAAAAAACTGCTTGTTATGGAAACCTTATTATACCAGAAATTTGGTGGCAAGGAACCTTTGTTAACAAGGGCCTTACTGGCCACCGGAGATAGTGAATTAACAGAAGGCAATACCTGGAACGATCATTTCTGGGGCGTATGCAATGGTGTGGGTGAAAATCATTTAGGCAAACTATTGATGAAGGTCCGCAAAAGCCTGGTTGAAGAAAAACAACGGATCGAACAACAACTTTCGTTAACAGATACACACCAGCAACTTGCAGCAGCAGTTGGCATGACAAGAATTTCCCTCTATCAGAAAATGATGGCTTTTGGCATTTCGCAGAAAAAATATTTAGGCTATTAAATACTGCTGGATGATATCCGCCGATTAGCACTTAATTCAATCCCCCCTGGCCCTTATACAGGCTGATCGGTTTATCTAATTTTACTTTGATCACGGTAATATATTTATCAGCTACTGTAGCCGGCACATCTATATAAACGAGTCCGGGAACCGGGCTCCATGATATTTTACCTACCACTTTAGATGCCAGTTTAGTTCCGTTACCTAATACAGTAACTTCTTCTATTTTATTTTTCAATCCTTTGATCATTACCGGCCCGCTGGTCTTTCCATGTAAGAACAGGTATAAAGTAGCCGAGTCTTTTGAAATTGTGGTGGGCCCGTAAAAATGACCCTGTGGCATTCCTCCAAGCGTATTAAAAACAGCCTCTCCGTGTTTTTTATTCCATGCGCCTAACTCTTTTAACACCGTTACCTGTTCTTCCGGAATGGTGCCATCTTCTTTAGGCCCCATATCCAATAAAAGGTTTCCGCCGTTTGATACCGCATCTACAAAAATGCTGATCACTTCATAAGGTGTTTTCCAGTTATTGTCATGATGAAAACCCCAGTTATCATTAGTGGTCATACAAAGTTCCCACCAATCATATTTGGGCCGGGATACCGGAAAATTCTGTTCCGGTGTTTCATAATCACCATAACCCTGCAAACGGCCGTTGATAATGGCATTGGGATTGCCGGATAAGATCATGGTTCTCACTTTTTGTGATTCCCATTCTTCTGCGCTATGCTCCCAATCTCCATCAAACCACCAGAGATCGGGTTTGAACATGGTATTGATCTCTTTGATCTGTCCCTGGAAAAAAGAACGGAAACGCCCCCATCTGTCATAGTCATTGGCTACTTTATATCGGGAGCTGTCGTTCAGAAAACCGGGGTAATCCTTATCACTCCAATCGATCAGTGAATAATAAGCACCACATTTTATATTTCTTTTCCGCAATTCTTCAAAAAAGGGTTTGATCATATCCTGTTTTGCCGGTGTTGACTTTACAATACTTCGGTTATTGAGTTTCGTGTCATACATCGCTACCCCATCATGATGCTTGGTAGTGATCACGGCATACCTGGCCCCGGACTCCGCTATCAGATCGGCCCAGTAAGCCGGATGGTAATTCTTCAAGGTAAACCCATCCATTTGTTTCATGTATTCGGTATACCCGATCTTTTTGTTATGAAAGCTCCATGATTCATCGATACCGTTTACAGCATAAATGCCGGCATGAATAAAGATCCCTAGCTTGGCATCGCCAAACCATTGCATTTTGGAACGGATGGAAGCGGGGTCTATTTTGGATTGTGACTGAGCTGCAAAGAGCAGTACCGACAGGAAGACTGTTAAAGTAATTTTTCTGATCATGGCAATGAATGGGTTGTCCTTCATTTTATAAGAAATTGTAAGTTATTATTTATTTGGATTTGTTCCTGAAAAGAGGGTTGTTTACCCATATTTAGGTTATCATTCCTACGAAAAGGCCTCTCAGATCTGAGAGGCCTTTTGGGGTAAGAGAGATTTCATGTGGATATTGAATCGTAACCGGTAAATAAGGGCCTGACTGGCCTGTAATCCGTTTAATTACCTTTAAAAATGATAAAATTCAATACGATACTTTCAGAAAGGTTGCTGCCGCTGATATTGTATACAGATATTGTGAAAGACCCGTTGGCCACGGCATCTACCTGTATCTGGTAACTATTAACCGAAGCACCCGATGCGATCACCACAAAAGGAACATCTTTGGATTTGACAACAGAATTGTTTACGATAAATGTAACATTGGAACCCGAGTTGATCCTGGCACTACTCATTGTGATCTGGCCGGAATATGCGTTGATGGTAACAGCCTTGGATTTATTGGATGTCTGTGTAACGGCTGTTCCATTGCTGGTATAACCAATACCATTTCCGGAAGAAGCGGCAGAAGCATTCAGGCCATTATCTGCTGTTACTGTACCTCCTGCTGAAACATCTCCTGCCACAGTTAACGCATTTAATGTTCCTACTGAAGTGATGTTGGATTGATCGGCAGTAGCCAGGGTACCTGTGATACCACCTGTTACGGTAAGTGTTGATAACACGCCCAAAGAAGTTAATGACGAACCCGTAACATTTGATGCCAGTGTTGAGCCGGTTAATGAACTGGCCGGGGTGGTAACCGATAAAATTGCTGTATTTACAAAAGCGGTGGTAGCGATCTGAGTATTAACAGTACCCGCAGAAGCTGTTGGCGCAGTGGGTACACCTGTTAAGGCAGGAGAACTCAGCGGGGCTTTTACACTTAGCATGGATGCTGTATCGGAATACTTCATGAACTGTCCTTTTCTGGCATACCCGGAGAGCATGGTTGTGCTGTCAGATATTTTCAAACGGTTCGATAACATGGAGGCCGTATCGGAATATTTTACAGACTGTCCGGATCTTGCATAACCTGTGAGCATAGAAGCGGTATCCGAGTATTGAACCGATTTTCCTGTTCGCGAATAGCCGCTTAACATGGTGGTACTATCCGAGATCTTTAACCGGTTCGACAACATGGATGCTGTATCAGAATACTTTACTGACTGGCCCGTTCTTGCATACCCTACAAACATCGAAGAACTGTCTGAATATTTAACCGATTGGCCTGCTTTCGCATAGCCACTCAACATAGTTGCACTATCTGAAATTTTCAGACGGTTTGATAACATTGATGCCGTGTCTGAATACTTCATTGACTGGCCCGTCCTTGCATAACCAACGAACATCGAGGATGTGTCTGAATATTTAACCGATTGGCCCGTTTTCGCGTAGCCGCTTAGCATAGTCGCACTATCAGAGATTTTCAAACGATTCGCCAACATTGACGTTGTATCCGAATATTTCATTGACTGGCCCGTCCTTGCATAACCAACGAACATCGAGGATGTGTCTGAATATTTAACCGATTGACCAGATTTCGCATAACCACTCAGCATGGTTGTACTATCTGAAATTTTCAAACGGTTTGACAACATGGAGGCTGTATCTGAATACTTTACTGCCTGACCTGTTCTGGCATAACCAACAAACATGGAAGATGTATCTGAATATTTCACTGATTGGCCAGTTTTAGCATAGCCACTCAGCATCGTTGCACTATCTGAAATTTTCAAACGATTCGCCAACATTGACGCTGTATCCGAATACTTCACTGACTGGCCCATCCTTGCATAACCAACGAACATCGAGGATGTGTCTGAATATTTAACCGATTGACCAGATTTCGCATAACCACTCAGCATGGTTGTACTATCTGAAATTTTCAAACGGTTTGACAACATTGAGGCTGTATCTGAATATTTCACTGATTGCCCGCTTTTCGCGTAGCCGCTTAACATGGTAGCACTATCGGAGATCTTCAAACGGTTTGACAACATGGATGCTGTGTCTGAATATTTCACTGACTGTCCTGATTTTGCATAGCCTGTCAGCATCGAAGATGTATCAGAATATCTGACCGATTGTCCACTTTTCGCATAACCACTCAGCATTGTGGCGCTATCTGAAATCCTCAACCGGTTTGACAGCATTGAGGCAGTATCTGAATACTTTACCGACTGACCTGATTTTGCATACCCTGTCAGCATCGAAGATGTATCAGAATATTTTACAGATTGACCAGCTTTCGCATAACCACTCAACATCGTTGTGCTATCTGAAATTTTCAACCGGTTCGACAACATTGAGGCTGTATCTGAATATTTCACTGATTGCCCGCTTTTCGCGTAGCCGCTTAACATGGTAGCACTATCGGAGATCTTCAAACGGTTTGACAACATGGATGCTGTGTCTGAATATTTCACTGACTGTCCACTTTTCGCATAACCACTCAACATCGTTGCACTATCAGAAATTCTCAAACGGTTTGACAACATTAAGGCTGTATCTGAATATCTCACTGACTGACCTGATTTTGCATAGCCTGTCAGCATTGAAGATGTATCAGAATATTTTACAGATTGACCAGCTTTCGCATAGCCGATCAGCATTGTGGTACTATCTGAAATTTTCAAACGGTTCGACAACATGGAGGCTGTATCTGAATATTTCACTGATTGTCCGCTCTTCGCATAGCCGCTTAACATCGTAGCACTATCGGAGATCTTCAAACGGTTCAATAACATTGAGGTGGTGTCTGAATATTTCACCGACTGTCCTGATTTCGCATAACCTGTCAACATCGATGACGTATCTGAGTATTGAACAGATTTCCCGGTTCTCGCATAACCACCCAACATCGTTGTACTATCAGAAATTCTTAAACGGTTTGACAACATTGAGGCCGTATCTGCATATTTCACTGATTGTCCGCTTTTCGCGTAGCCACTTAACATGGCAGTACTATCAGAGATCTTCAGGCGATTCGACAACATTGACGCTGTATCCGAATATCTCACAGACTGGCCGGTTCTGGCATAACCAACAAGCATGGAAGATGTATCTGAATATTTTACAGATTGGCCAGCCTTCGCATAACCACTCAACATCGTTGCACTATCAGAAATTCTCAAACGGTTTGACAGCATGGATGCGGTATCTGAATATTTCACTGACTGGCCTGATTTTGCATATCCTGTCAACATCGAAGATGTATCTGAGTATTGAACAGATTGCCCGGTTCTGGCATAGCCACTCAACATTGTTGTACTATCAGAAATTTTCAAACGATTGGATAACATGGAAGCAGTATCAGCATATCTAACCGACTGGCCTGATTTTGCGTAGCCGGAGAGCATTGAAGATGTATCGACGTATTGAACGGACCTTCCCGTTCTTGCATAGCCACTCAACATTGTTGTACTATCAGAAATTTTCAAACGATTGGATAACA
>CBHRAM010000044.1:0-15304 GCA_966076165.1 uncultured Chitinophagaceae bacterium | reverse complement strand
AAACAAATAGAACACCTTTTGATTTAGTTGAAGCTGAAGCTGAGTTGGTTGATGGTTATAATGTCGAGTATTCATCTGTTTTTTTTGATTTGTTATTTATTGCTGAATATTGTAATATTTTATTAATTAGTAGTTTTTCTACTTTATTTTTATCTATATCGATACAGATCACTTTATTACCTGTTTCCGCAAAACAGGTACCTGTAACAAGTCCTACATAACCGGTTCCAACGACTGCAATCTTCATACTTATTTCTTTAGATACTTTAGTATATGTTCTGTAATATAACCTAACTGCTCTTCATCCATCTCTGTATGAACAGGTAAGGAGATCACACGTTCTGTGAGCCAGTCTGTAACCGCAAGGTCGTAATGCGACATATCAAATCCGGCAAACATTTCCTGGCGGTGGCCCGGCACGGGGTAATAGATCATAGACGGAATAGATTGTTCTGCGAGATACGCATTCAATCCGTCCCTGTCAACCCCATTCAGCAGGATCGTATACTGATGGTATACATGGTTACTGTATGGTGCCACTAAGGGAGTTGTGATTGCAGAATGATCAGCAAAAGCCTGGTCATAAAAAGCAGCTACTTTCTGCCTGGCATGATTGTAATGATCCAGTTCACGCAGTTTAATATTCAGTATGGCTGCCTGTATGGTATCCAATCTTGAATTACAGCCCACCAGTTCATGGTAATATCTTTTTTGCTGTCCATGATTGGCGATCATTTTCATTTTTTGTGCCAACGCATCATCATTGGTAAATAATGCTCCGCCATCACCATAGGCCCCCAGGTTTTTGCTGGGGTAAAAAGAAGTAGCCCCTACCGTACCGATGGTTCCTGTCTTCTTTTTAGTTCCATCCGAAAACGTATAATCGCAACCGATCGCCTGTGCATTGTCTTCTATCACATACAATCCGAATTCATTCGCGATTGCCATGATCTCTTCCATGGGTGCAGCATGACCGTATAAATGAACAGGAACAATGGCTTTTGTTTTGGGTGTGATCGCTTTTCTGAGAGAGGCCGGATCCATACAAAAGGTCCGGGGATCCACTTCTACAAAAACAGGTGTCAGTTTTAACAATGCCACTACTTCCGTTGTAGCGATATAGGTAAAAGAAGGGGTGATCACTTCATCGCCGGGCTGCAGGTCCATTGCCATCATGGCAATCTGTAAAGCATCGGTACCATTTGCACAAGGAATGGTATGTTTTACATCGAGGTACTGGCAAAGGCCCGCCGCAAACTCCTGAACCGGCTTGCCATTGATATAAGCGGCACTATCCAGTACAGCCTGTATCGCCGAATCTATTTCAGGTTTAATTTTCAGGTATTGGGATTTGGTATCCACCATTTGTATCGGCCTCATTCGTATCGCTGATTTTGGTTGGCAAAATTACTTAAAAAAGCAGTACTGACGGGCAGAAATGCCATATTATAAACCCATGTAAACCAAGCAGTTTAATTCGTTTCTTTGTAGTTCATCATTCCGGACACCGATGATCCTATACCGCCTATTTACCTGGCTGTACCCCAAAATTGCCTGGCTGATCAGTTTCTCAAACCCAAAGGCCCTTTTATGGCTAAAAGGAAGAAGGGGGATCTTCAAAAAACTGGCCACCGCTTTTCATACCAATCAAAAACCGGTAATATGGATGCATTGTGCCTCCTTAGGCGAATTTGAACAGGGGTTACCCGTACTGGAATCGATTCGGAAACAATACCCCGGTTATACCATCCTGCTTACTTTCTTTTCCCCATCCGGATATGAAGTAAGAAAAGATTACAAAGGAGCCGATCATGTGTTTTATCTCCCAATGGATACCCCCCATCATGCCAACCGTTTTCTGAATATTATACAGCCTTCGCTGATACTTTTTGTAAAGTATGAATTCTGGTATTACTATCTGCAGGAAGCCAGCCAAAGAAATATTCCTGTGGTATTGGTTTCAGGGATCTTCAGAAAGGACCAGCCCTTTTTTCAATGGTATGGCGGGCTCCATAAAAAGATGCTGGGATATTTTTCACAACTGTTTGTACAAACAGCAGCCGCCGCAGAATTGCTTCAGACGATCGGTTTTCACAAGCAGGTGATCGTTAGTGGAGATACGAGATTTGACAGGGTAAAAGAGATCGCAGATCATTTTCAACCGTTAGAATTGTTCGACAGGTTTTGTGAAGGGCACCGGGTGATCGTAGCAGGCAGTACCTGGACCGAAGACGATGAAGAACTGGATCATTTTGCCAATACCAATCCAACCATTAAATGCATTATCGCACCGCATGATATTGATGAAGACAGGCTAAAGGAATGTTTGGTTTTATACAAACACGCTATCCTCTATTCTGCTTACGAAAAAGCATATCGGGAAGGAATAGCCATTCCTGCTGATATCAATGTATTGATCATTGACAATATGGGCATGCTGAGCAGGTTATATCACTATGCCACTATCTGTTATGTAGGTGGAGGGTTTGGCGATGACGGGATCCACAATATCCTCGAAGCCGCTGTGTATGGAAAGCCCGTAGTATTCGGCCCCGTTTATGATAAATATTTTGAGGCGGAAGAATTGCTGGATTGTGGCGGAGCTTTCAGTATTGAAGATTCACTCGGGCTGGAAGAACTTTTCAGGGAATTACTGGATGATACTCAGGTTTATCAGCATGCAGCATCTGCTTCCGGTGCTTATGTAAAAAGTAAGGCCGGCGCCACGCAAAAAATAATGGATTACATAGAAGCGAACCGCCTCTTGACCAATTGATCAAACAATTTTACCGTTTCACTGCCATCGGGCCAGCTGAGTTTTACTTTCAGTTCGCGCTGGATCCAGTATTCGGCTTCGGGGTAGATATTAAAGGCATTAATGGTCTTCAGGCTTCTTTCATACATATTCTCATCGCCCCGGAAAAGATCATTCACAAACAGAAACCGGTCGTTCAGGCCGATCGCTTTTTTAAGATCACGGATGGGCGCCTCCTGTAAAGCAGTTACCACTTCCATTCTTTCTTCTTTCAGTTTCTCATTCAGGCTTTCACTCTCTTTGGCCAGAATGGCGTTAAAGTCGAATATTTCTGCCGGTTTGATTTGTTCTAAAAACTCCCGGGGTTCCATTACGGGTGGTTCTGCCTGGTGCGACAAAGTAGGTATTTCGCTACTGGTATCAAATAACCAGTTATTGGGGATGGGTTCCTGGTGATGGGTTTCGACGGTTTCAACAGCCGTCTCCGGGGAATGGTAAGAACCGGAAGCGGCAGGTAATACTACAGAGATCTTACCTGCCGGTGCAGCAGGTGCCTGGTTTTTCTGCAACTCGAGCAGCAGCAGTTGTGCCGTAAAAGCCATTTTTTCGGCTTCAGCATGCTGTTCAAATTGTTCTTTCAGTTTGTTGATCAACGTGCCCACTCTTTCCATTGGATGTAATACATTTGGGGGTTACCAATAGTTAAGACTCTTAAAGCTACAAACGTTTTCTTTGATAATTTATTTTACTGATGTTTATTGAACCAAATTTAACAGGGGGCAAAAGGGGCTGGATAGAAGTGATCTGTGGCAGTATGTTCAGCGGCAAGACCGAAGAGCTGATCCGCAGGCTGAAAAGGGCCAAGATCGCTAACCTGAAAGTTGAGATCTTCAAGCCGGGGATTGATGTGCGTTATGATGAGACCAAAGTGGTTAGTCACGATGCCAATGCCATTGCTTCCACCCCTATCGACAACTCACAAACGATCTTATTACTGGCCGAGGGCGTAGATGTAGTGGGTATAGACGAGGCCCAGTTCTTTGACGATGAGATCGTACATGTATGCGAACTGCTGGCACTCAGGGGCGTTAGGGTGATCGTTGCCGGATTGGATATGGATTACCTGGGCAAACCTTTCGGACAGATGCCGTATCTCCTGTCCATTGCCGACTATATCACCAAACTCCATGCGATCTGTATGAAATGCGGCAATATTGCCAATGTTTCTTTTCGTAAAACAGAACAGGAGGGCCAGGTACTGATCGGAGAAAAAGAAACGTACGAACCCCGCTGCCGCCATTGTGCCAATGAAAAATAAGCAACGCATATTTGCCCTGATCAAGAAAGATATTTTGCTGGAAACCCGCCAGCAGTATACCTTATATGGCGTACTCCTGTATGTGGCTTCCACTATTTTTGTCGTGTATCTATCTATGGACAAGCCCGAGGACAAAACATGGAACGGCCTTTTCTGGGTGATCCAATTATTTGTTTGCATCAATGCGGTGGCCAAAAGTTTTTTGGCAGAAAGCCGTGGAAGGATGTTGTATTTCTATTCCATTGCAGGGGCCGTTGATTTTGTTTTGTCCAAACTCCTGTTCAATGTATTGCTCATGGTGGTGATGAGCCTGTTAAGCCTCGCCATTTTTACCGTGCTGCTGGGCAATCCACTCGAGAATGCCCTTCAATTTGTATTTATTACCTGTTTGGGGGGTATGAGCCTTAGCCTCGTATTTACTTTTCTGGCGGCGATTGCTGCCAAAGCCCAGCAACAGGCAGCTTTAATGGCCATCATGGGATTTCCCATCATTATCCCGCAGCTCTTATTGTTAATGAAAATATCTACTTCGGCTTTTTCCTCCGTGATACAGGGTGGCTGGTGGCAGATGGTATGGCTGCTGGTTGGGCTTGACCTGATGGTGGTGGCCCTGGCTGTTATCCTTTTTCCTTTCCTCTGGAAGGATTAAAACCACCTCTGCGGAACCCGCTGCCTCTCTGCATCTCCGCGGTTGGAAAAATCTGATGGGTTCGGAATGTCTATATAAAAAAAATTCTCCCAACCGAAGAGGTAGGGAGAAGCAGAGATATCCGCAGAGAGATCATTAGAACCTCAGGTGTCTTACGGTTTGTCCTTTATTGATCAATTGCTTCAGGGAATCAATCCCGATCTTTAAGTGGTTCTCCACAAATTGAGAAGTAACACTTTTATCGCTCGCCTCCGTCTTCACTCCTTCCGGCACCATGGGCTGGTCACTCACTAACAACAAAGCACCGGTTGGAATTTTATTGTAGAACCCTACCGTAAAAATAGTTGCTGTTTCCATGTCAATGGCATAGGCCCTTACCTTGGTGAGGTATTCCTTAAATTCATCATCATGCTCCCAAACCCGGCGGTTGGTGGTATATACCGTACCTGTCCAGTAATCCACCTTATAATCGCGGATGGTGGTTGAGATCGCTTTCTGCAAAGCAAAAGCCGGCATGGCAGGAACCTCAGGAGGAAAATAATCATTAGAAGTACCCTCTCCCCTGATCGCTGCAATCGGCAGTATCAGGTCACCGATCTTATTCCGTTTTTTTAAACCACCGCATTTACCCAGGAACAATACAGCTTCCGGTTCAATGGCAGTAAGCAGGTCCATTACGGTGGCTGCTCCCGGACTACCCATTCCAAAATTAATAATGGTGATGCCGTTTGCAGTGGCGCATTGCATGGGCCTGTCCTGACCGATCACTTTTACATTGTTCCATTTGGCAAACATGGTTACATAATTGCTGAAATTGGTCAGCAAAACAAACTTACCAAAGTTTTCTAATTGCTCACCCGTATATCGCGGAAGCCAGTTGTTTACGATCTCTTGTTTCGTTTTCATATATCACTGATTTGGTCTGTACACAATCGGTATCTTTGGAAAAGATAATTGGCTAAAATACAAAAAATTGCCGCTGTAAACAAACCTTATGGTCAAAATCAACTATCCGGCACCGGGTTTCCGCATCAAAGAAGAGGACGGAAAAGAATGGATCTTTGATGAATTCCGTAAGCAATGGGTACGCTTAACACCCGAAGAATGGGTAAGACAAAACATGCTGCAATATCTGGTACAGGTAAAAAAATATCCTGCTTCACTGATCGCGATAGAGAAAGAAATCGCATTGGGTGAACTCAGAAAACGGTTTGATATCCTTGTATATAAAAACGCCCAGCCCTGGATGATCATCGAGTGTAAGGAAATGAATGTGCCGTTGGATGATCTAGTGATGAAACAGGTTTTAAATTATAACATTACAGTTCAGGCAGATTTTGTACTGATAACGAATGGCACCGACAACTATGGCTTCTCTTTACAAAACGGGGTGGCCGAACAATTATCGGAACTGCCGGAATACTGATCCAACTGCACCTTTGCACCTCTGCGTGAAATTAATGATGCACGCAGAGGTGCAAAGGCTCGGTTTGGAAACAGTGGATTATCTTTATTGTTATTATTGATCGCCAATATGAAATATAGAATTGCCTTCATTGCCTTACTATTCTCTCCTTTTGTCTCATTCAGCCAGATCCTGAATATCGACAAATCGGATACGGCTGATTATGTAAACAAGGCAAAGACCAACTTCAATTTCAGCACCGGGCTTGAAGTGGATAAACAGCAGATCACACTCTGGGATGCCACCAATACGGCTGAGATGATGTTGCAGAAGAAAAAAGAATTACTGATCGCTGCTGCCAGCTACCGTTTTACCTATAATGGACCTGATGATATATTGAATGCAGGGTTTATCCATTTGCGTTACCGGCATAATTATAAGAACAAATTTCAGCCGGAAACTTTTGTACAGTACCAATGGGACAATAAACGCGGATTGGTATACCGTGCTTTAGGGGGCATCAATATGCGTTACAATTTATGGAAGGGAGATAAATGGGATTTTAATGCAGGACTGGGACTGATGTATGAAGAAGAAAAATGGAATTACACGGCAGTTGATTCCAATAAACTACCTGCGAATACAACTCCTATCATAAATCAACTGATCAAGATCAATTCCTATGTACGCCTCGACTGGAAAGCCAGTGAGAACAGTGATATTGCCGTTAATCTTTTTATACAGACACGTCCCAATATCTTCAAACCCCGTATCGCACCGCATGTACAATGGAATATCAATGCGGGCAAGCATATCGGATTCAGTGTAAGCTTCTCCGGTATTTATGATGAAGCACCGGTGGTGCCGATCCATAAATTTTATTACAGTATGTCGAACAGCCTTGTGTTTAAAATATAATTTCCTGTATCATTGAAATTGCTTTATCAATTTATTTTTATATCGATCTGTATTTGTAATTAACCGATTGGACAAAGTGTTTTTTGAAACACATAGGGCCATAGGAAAACCCATAGACACATCAGCTATCTGCCCTGATTCCTGACCTATCCTCCTATGTGTTTACTATCCTACACCCTTAAAAATAAAAAGAGCTACGTTTATCAGCGTAGCTCTTTTTATAAAAATGCTTTCCGTACAAACAATCTGCTATGGGAAAATTCCTAATTCAGAATACGTAATACCCACTTTATTGATCGCACATACATAAGCGGCTGTACGCATATCCGGAATTTCAGGATTGCTTTTCCAGATCTCCATGATCTCACGTGTGGCGCCGATCATGGTTTCTTCGAGTCCGCTATGCACCAGGTCCACTTCTTCCGCACCGTGCATAATGAGTTTGCGTTCTGTTCCGGAAACTTTCTTACCGGTTAAGCCTTCCATCTGTTCAAGGATCAGGCCATTCATGTTCTCTGTAAATCTTTTTTCCATTCTTCCGTAACGCACATGGCTCAGGTTCTTTAACCACTCAAAATAAGAAACGGTTACACCCCCTGCATTCAGATACATATCCGGAACTACCAGGATCCCTTTTTTCGCAAACACTTCATCAGCTTCCGGTGTTAACGGGCCGTTTGCTGCTTCACCAATGATCTTGGCTTTTACCTTGTCGGCATTGGTATGGTTGATCACATTCTCCAAAGCCGCAGGGATCAGGATATCACATTCTGCTTCCAATGCATCACCACTTTTTGCAAAATTGGTGGCACCAGGGAAATTCAGAATTGAACCCGTTGCTTTTCTATGCTGGAAAACTTCTTCTTCATTCAAACCGTTAGGGTTCATGATCGCACCTTCGTATTCTGCGATCGCAATAATGATCGCACCGTTCTCACGGAAGAATTTAGCACTATGGTAACCCACATTACCCAACCCCTGTACAATTACTTTTTTGCCTTCTACACCAATGGTCATTCCCAAACGGTTCATTTCATCTGGCATATGCAATACTTCGCGGATACCATAGTACACACCCAATCCGGTTGCTTCTTTACGGCCACGTACACCACCTTGTGTGATCGGTTTACCCGTAACACAACCGGCTGCATCGATTTCTCCGGGTTTTAATGAAGAGTAAGTATCCACGATCCACGCCATTTCTCTTTCGCCGGTTCCATAATCAGGAGCGGGAACATCAATGCCGGGGCCGATAAAATTCTTCTTAACCAGTTCACTGGTATAACGGCGGGTAATTTTTTCCAGTTCGTATACGCTGTGTTTTCTCGGGTTGATCTTGATACCGCCTTTGGCACCACCAAACGGTACATTCACAATGGCACATTTATAGGTCATCAAAGAAGCGAGGGCCATCACTTCATCCTGGTTCACCTCATCACTGAAACGGATCCCCCCTTTACAAGGCGATTTATGCTGCGAGTGTTGCACTCGATACGCTTCAATTACTTCGATCCTTCCATCATCCATCTTAACCGGGAAACGCATACTGTAAATACTGTTACAGGCTTTGATCTGTTCCAGCAAACCGCTTTCCCACTTCGTAAATTTTGACGCCTTATCAAAGCTCATTTCAACGCTGTGAAAAAAGCTGTAGGGTTGTTGACTTGACATGAGTAAATAGTTTAGTTTGTTTGACTTTTATTGAGCAGGCAGCAGTACTGCCATTGAGCATTGTTGCGCTTGCCTTTGCGTAGCTCCGGCGAAGCAAGTTCGCACATTTGTGCGGTTGGTTAGCTAAGTAGCAAGTCAGTAGTGAGTAGTCAGTTGTGAGTGAAAAAAATTACTCACTACTGACTACTCACCACTCACTATTTCTTCTCCAGCTTACTTATTTTTCTATCCAGGTTAAATACATAAAAGAATAACCCCAGTAATACCGTCAGCACCACCGCCACTACCACATAGATCTTGCCGTTGCTGCGCATCAGGTCTGCATTATCTGCTACCACCGTCTCCTGTGCATGAGCTGCCATACTTACCATAGCCAACAGCATAACACAAAACGTTTTCTGAAACTTATTCATTTGCAAATTGTTTTTGATGAATGATCTGAACCCTTACACGTAAAGTAGTGATCCATACGCTGAGCAAGGTCCAGCCTAAAAATGCAGGATACATAACGGTACGCATAGAAGTAGTGGTATCTTTTGGATTCAGTCCCGGATTACCTTCACTACCCATACCACCGGGGTGCAGGCTTTCTGTTAACCGGGGTAAGATCCATAAGGTAGGGAACAACATAAAGTAGGCGAAAATATTATACACGGCGCCGATCCTTGCCTGCTTCTCTTCATCCTGTAAACTTCCTTTCAAAACAAAATAGGCGAAGTAGATAAGTAAAGCAATGGCAGTACCGTTTTGTTTGGCATCACCGCTCCAGGGTTTACCCCATTGGTAATTGGCCCAGATCATTCCGGTGATCAATCCGAGAATACCTAAGAAAGTACCGGTACGTGCAAATTCAGTTGAATAAATATTATTCACTTCATCCTGCTTACGCAGGTATTTGATCGCATACACTACCGAAACGGTAAAGCATACCATCATCGCTATCCACATGGGCACATGAAAAAAAAGATTACGGATGGTCTCCTTCAAAGGAACACCCGGCGGAGAAGGAACCGGAACAAAAAAACCGTATGTACATGTATAAACTAATAATACGAAACTTAACAGCTTCCACCAGGATTGTCGAATCATGTTTTGTTTTTTACAGTAAATCCTTTCGCTTCAATACCACAAACTAACAACTGTGAGTGCAAAACTAAGTAAAAGGCTTGCAATATCATTAGTGTTGTGTAAAAATTACCAATTACTGAGGATTTTGGAATTTTGGAATTGGGAAATTTTGGAATTGCCTTTTCCGATTATATTTATGCCATGGCGAACCCGCTGCTGGATATTAAAAACCTTTCAGTCGATTTTGTAACAGACGGCAATACCACCAAAGCATTACAAAATATTGATATATCTGTAAACCGCGGCGAAATACTCGCTATTGTTGGAGAATCGGGCTCCGGGAAATCCGTTACTTCTTTATCTATCCTGCAATTATTGCCTTCTCCACCTGCCATTTATCGTTCGGGAGAAATCTTATTAACAGTTGATACGGAGACCGTTGATATGCTCAAAACACCGGTAGAAACCCTGAGCAAGATCCGGGGTAACCAGGTAGCCATGATCTTCCAGGAACCGATGACCTCTTTAAACCCCGTATTTACCTGTGGGTTCCAGGTAATGGAAGCCATCAGGCTGCATAAAAAGATCAGTGATGCGGAAGCAAAAGGGAGGACCATAGCCTTATTTGAAAAAGTAAAACTGCCCGATCCCGCAGGTGTATTTGATCGTTATCCGCATCAATTAAGCGGCGGACAAAAACAAAGGGTTATGATCGCCATGGCCATGAGTTGTGAGCCATCATTATTGATCTGCGATGAACCTACAACCGCATTGGATGTAACCGTACAGAAAAATATTCTGCAACTCATCCGTGAGTTACAGGTACAGAATAATATGGGTGTGATCTTTATCACCCACGACCTGAGTGTGGTGGCCGAAATTGCCGACCGTGTGGCCGTTATGTACAAAGGAAAAATTGTGGAACAGGCAGCCGCAAAACAATTGTTCTCATCACCCCAACACCCCTATACAAAAGCCCTGTTGGCCTGCCGTCCATTGTTACACGCAAAAGGCGAAAGATTACCGGTTGTGAGTGATTTTATGGAAATTGATGAAGAAGGAAACATAATAGAAAAGTTTGGGGTTGGGGGTTTGGCGTCTGGAGTTACAAACCAAAAGCAACACCAAACCCCAAACACCAAACTCCTAACGGTTGAAAACTTAAAAGTTTATTTCCCCGCTACCAAAACGTTCTTAGGCAAACCACTCACGTATACCCAAGCGTTGGATGATATCAGCTTTGACCTGTACGAGGGTGAGACCCTCGGCCTTGTGGGTGAATCCGGTTGCGGTAAGAGTACATTAGGCAGAACCCTTCTGCGATTGATCGATGCAACTGCAGGAAGCATTCACTACAAAAACATTGATCTGCTCGCAGCCCGCAGCTCACAGCTCACGGCTCTACGAAAAGATATGCAGATCATCTTCCAGGATCCCTACTCTTCTTTAAACCCAAGGATCACCATCGGCGATGCCATTGCAGAACCTTTGCAGGTACATGGGTTGATCAATAACGCCCAACAGCGAAAAGAAAAAGTTTCCGAACTGCTGGAGAAAGTGGGATTGAGGGCCGATCATTATAAACGTTACCCTCATGAATTCAGTGGCGGACAGCGGCAAAGGATCGTAATTGCCCGTGCCCTTGCCTTGCAACCTTCTTTTGTGATCTGTGATGAGAGTGTTTCTGCGCTGGATGTAAGTGTGCAGGCCCAGGTGCTGAACCTGTTGAACGATCTGAAAAAAGAGTTTGGGTTTACGGCTATTTTCATCTCCCATGACCTCTCCGTTGTACGCTATATCAGCGACCGGATCATGGTGATGAATAAGGGCAAAATTGAGGAGATCGGGTCTGCAGACAGCGTGTATCATCATCCACAAAGTGCTTATACACAGAAACTTATCGCGTCTATCCCTGGGGCGGCGGTGTAGAGATATCCACAAAAAATACCGGTTTTGGGCATACAAATTGGCGTATTGACCCGCTTGCATTACCTTTGCCGACTTCTGAAATTCATGCCGTAACATGAAGTTCGTGCCCTCCGCCTACCCTGGCGTGACATAAACTGATTGTGGCTATCATCTATAAAACAGGATTAGACACATGAAATTATCCCAATTTAAGTTTGACCTTCCCCTTAACCTGATTGCACAGAACCCGACCAAAAAAAGAGAAGACAGCCGTATGATGGTTGTTGACCGCAAGACCGGGCATATGGAGAACAGGCATTTTCGCGACATCCTCGAGTATTTTGATGACAAGGATGTATTTGTCGTAAACAACACCAAAGTATTTCCGGCAAGAATGTATGGCCGTAAAGAAAAAACAGGAGCCAAGATCGAAGTATTTCTTTTGCGTGAACTGAATAAACCCAACCGTTTGTGGGATGTGATCGTTGATCCCGCAAGAAAGATCCGTGTGGGCAACAAATTATATTTTGGAGAGAATGAAGAACTGGTAGCCGAAGTGATCGACAATACCACCAGCCGTGGCCGTACCATCCGTTTTTTATGGGACGATGATGATGAAAGTTTCAAAAAAATGCTGGAGCACCTGGGAGAAACCCCATTGCCAAAATACATCAAACGCAAACCCGACGAAGAAGATAAAGAAAGGTACCAGACCGTTTATGCCAAGCATGAAGGAGCGGTTGCTGCACCCACTGCAGGCTTACACTTCAGTAAAGAACTGATCAAACGTTGTGAGATCTTAGGTATCCGTTTTGCAGAAGTTACCCTGCACACCGGCTTAGGCACTTTCCGCCCTATTGAAGTGGAAGACCTGAGCAAACACAAAATGGATGCAGAATATTATGCGATCGATGAGCAGGCTTGTAATATCGTTAACAAAGCCAAAGAAACCGGCCATCGTATCTGTTCTATCGGCACCACTACCATGCGTGCCATGGAAAGCAGCTTTACTGCGCAGAAATTATTGAAACCAAGTGAAGGCTGGACCAATCACTTTATCCACCCTCCTTACAAATTCAACGTAGCGGATAGCCTGGTTACGAATTTCCATTTACCCAAAACCAGTCTGCTGATCATGACCTGTGCTTTTGCAGGATATGATCTGGCTATGGAAGCTTATAAAAAAGCGATCAAGGATAAATACCGTTTCTTCAGTTATGGAGATGCCTTGCTGATCGTTTAATGACTATCGAAGATTTGCCTTATAAAAACCCCGACCAAAAGTTGGGGTTTTATTTTTTAGGGGGTGGCCAATACTCATAAGGCAGCTTGGTACACATTTTTTCCCACCATGCCCAATAGCCCTGTATCATCAGTTCACTCCCATCGAAATAACTTCCGTTGCCGAGTACGATTACCGGCTTACCATGTACCAGGTAGATCACAGAATTGATCGGCGCTGTGAAAACATTCTTTGGAAAATAGCGCTGGTATTCAAACGGATTTCTTTTTGTTTTGTATGCCACCTGGATCCGTGCATCAAAGAGTAGTCCCACAGTAAAACTATCGATCGCATAAGCAATACTATCTGCGTTGAGTAATGTATTGATCAATACCATATTTCTATTCGGCTGTTTGACCACACTTTCATAATAAGCCAATGAGTCTTCCGGGATACTGCCCGCACTGTCTTTTACAGTATACTCCTTTCCTGTTCCCGTGATCAGTGTTTTCTCTCTTGTGCGGATCCCTTTCGGAATAGTTCTGTACAGGGCTTCCACCCTGCTTCGCTCATCAGCCGATACAGGTACGATCTTCTTGATCTCAAATTCCTGTTCAACCAGTTTATTGCGGTAAAGGCTGCGCATAAAATGAGTGATCGAGCCGTAATAGGCAGCCTGCCGGTTCTCGATCCATTTTTTGGAAAGTCCCCGGCGATCTGTTTGCATCTCTTCAAAAAAAGGGAATCCTTGAAAGAAGAATTCTTTGGTATCGGGATTAAATTCAAACCGGGTAAGATTGTATTTCAAAATATATCCCAGCGCATGGTTCTCTATGATCAGCTGTTCATCTGCAGTGGCTCTGATAATATTCCGTTTCTTTTCAAATTTAAAATGAACCGCATCGGAATTAATCAGTTTGCAATCCTGCGAAAAAGATGCCGCACCAATAAAATTATCGATAAATAACTTTCCGTATTTCTCCCACCCATCCTTATCATACGCTTCTACGATCACTTCTGTTAACTCATGGGTCTTGGGTTGTAATACAATTTCGAGTTGGCTGGGCAACTGATCAGATCTCAGTTCCAGCTTATAGGTTTCATACCCGATAAAAGAAACCACCAGATCAAACCGGCCCGCGGGGAAACGCGGGATCAGGAACTCTCCTTTTGCATCGGCGATCGTTCCAACAGAAGTGCTGCTCAGGTATACATTCGCAGCCACTACGGGTTGATGTGTATCGGCACTCAGCACTTTCCCTTTTAATGAAAGCTGTGCAAGAGAGACCACCCCCATTAATAAAAAAATGCATAGCATCCCCAACTGTCGCAACATAACGGGCCCGAATATTTCAGTTAAGGTAAATACTCCTGCTGCAATAAAAAAACCGCTGATCATTGTCAGCGGTTTTTTAAAATGCGATCAACAGGCTCAGTTGAAGAAATTTTCTTTATCCTCAGCAAGAGCAATATATTTTTTTCTGCCAATGCTCATGTAATACGTCATATACAAAAGAAAAGGAACCAGTATCAGCAGCTGAATAGTAGAAAGATTTTCAGGCCTTGGCAATCCTATCAGTTTCAGGATCAGGCCAGAGCCCAATGAAAGGATAAGCAATATATATCCAACATTATAATATTTCATACCGGATCCGGCTTTGAAAAACCGGGTTTCTCCTTCTTTCAGTTCTATGGTCAGTTCAGGGCTGCTGCACCAATCTATTGTACATTGAATGGTATGTACACCGGGTTCTACCAGATATTCTTCTGATCCCCCATTTGCTATTTTCCCCATCTCCTTACCATCGAGTAAGCATTTGAATCCACGTGCGCGGTTGATCCATTCACTTTTCCGGCTGATGATGATCTTGGTTGCCATAGTAGGTTTTTATAATCCAAACAATCCCTTGTTCAATAACTGCAGGGTCTTTGTTTTGTATTCGTTAGGTACCAGTAATGAAATATTGTGCGGACTGCCACCATAGCTTACCATGGTAACCGGCACTTCTTTTACGGCGCTGAACAGTTTCTGTAATACATCTTCTGTTTTGGCGATCTCGTTACCTACAATAGATACGATGGTCTGTTTATCTTCTACATCAACCGTTCCGAAGGGTTCCAGTTCCCTTACGATCTGTAAAAGATAGATATCCGAATCAATGGTAACAGATACGGCTACTTCAGAAGTAGTGATCATATCGATGGAAGTATGGTATTTCTCAAATACTTCAAATACTTTACGTAAGAAACCATATGCCAATAACATCCGGCTGCTTTTTATTTTGATGGCGATGATACCATCTTTGGCCGCAACGGCTTTCACACCTACACTACCGGCTTCTTTGGTAATGGTTGTTCCCGCTGCTTCGGGTTCCATGGTGTTTAATAAT
>CBHRAM010000043.1:0-15425 GCA_966076165.1 uncultured Chitinophagaceae bacterium | reverse complement strand
ATATTATTCAGGAAGCTTTTGAAAATGTGAATGAGGCCAATGTGGAAGATGTACCGGAAAAGACAAAAACAGATGTGATGGTCTTGCTCCGCCAGACCATCAGGCCCGAGTTTTTGAACAGAGTAGATGAGATCATTATGTTTAGTCCTTTGATGAAGAAACAGATCATGGGCATCGTGAAGATCCAATTGGAAGGATTAAGGCAATTGGTGGCTTCAAACGGGATTAACCTGAAGTTTAGCGATTACCTGCTGGAGTTCCTTTCGGAACAGGGCTATGACCCGCAATTTGGTGCAAGGCCGCTGAAAAGATTGATCCAAAAGCAGATCATTAATTCACTAAGTAAAAAAATTCTCGCAGGAGATATTGATAAATCAAAAACCGTATTGGTAGATGTGTTTGATGGATTAGTAGTCTTCAGAAATGAAGACGAAAAATGAGCTGATAGTGATGTATAAGCAAAAATGAGAAAGCCCGTATAGCAATATGCGGGCTTTTGTTTGATATATTGCTGTCGGATTACACCCTCATTGAGGGCCATTCCTCTTGATCCGCCTTTGGTCATTTTTTAACTTTTAATTGAGGGTTCGGATCAATAGTTTGGCTGAAAATCTAATCGCTATATGAAATATTTTATACTGATTGCAGGGCTTTTTTTATTTGGAAAAGAATCCCTGTTGGCACAATCTTCACGTAATGATTCCGTGATACTGAAAACAGCATCCGGTCACCCCATGCAATACTATGTATCCTTACCTGATGGCTGGACCCGGGAGAAAACATGGCCCATCGTGGTTGTGATAGAATCTGCCGATAAAGAGTACAAAGAAAATGCACTCCGTTTTGTGCGGGCACGAAAAAAAATGCCTTTTATCATTGTGGCACCTTACAATGTGAATAACAGCCGTTCCGGAAGAAGGGACCCGGCGATCTTTCCGTATTCACCTGCAACCTGGGATTATATTGAAAAAGTGGGCGACTGTCAATTCAATATGGATGGGTTGACACAGGTGGTGAAAGATGTACAGGCTGCTTATAATGGGGATGAAAAATATTATCTCACAGGCTTTGAGGCAGGAACACATACCGTTTGGCAAATGACTTTCCAGCATCCTGAAAGATTAAAAGCGGTAGCCGCTGTTGCCGGTAACTATAACCGAAACAGTTGTATGCAGGATCCGGCTTCTTTTTCAAATGATCTTTCCAGGGTGGTACTTCCTGTGGTTGGGTTTACGCCTGAACTCGATTCTTTCTATGGCCCCGGAGCCGTTGTCTATAATCAATGGCAGGCTGCCAGACAGGCGGCAATAGATCATGGGTATAAAAAAGTATCCGAGATCATTGTCCCACATAAAGGCCATATACCTTTACCGGATGAGGTAATGGAATATTTCTATTATGTGCTTACAGAGGAGAAAAAAGAATAAATACCGTGAAATCACCATTACATAATGCGGTAAATACATGATCTGAGTGTTTCATTCCTCTCTATTTTAGCATCGACAGTATTTCGATCAATTAACTTTTTGAGGTCACAAATTGTGACCTCAAAATAATATAATTGTTATGGCTAAAATAAAACCCCAAATATTGGTTGCAGATGAAATGATTATTAGTAAGATTTATTTCATCAGAAATCAAAAAGTAATGATAGATCGTGAAATAGCATAATTGTATGGGGTTGAGACCAAACATCTGAAACAGGCAGTGAGAAGAAATCTGAAACGATTCCCTAAAGATTTTATGTTTCAAATGAATCGGCCTGAGTTGAAAAATTGGAGGTCACAATTTGTGACCTCCAATTCAGACAAGCAAGGATTACGATACACTCCTTTTTGTTTTACAGAGCAGGGACTCACCATGTTATCCTGCATTTTAAACAGCGATAGAGCCATTGCCGTAAATATCCAGGTGATCAGGATATTTACCCGGATGCGGGAAATGTTATTGACCCATAAAGATATTCTGTTGCAACTCGAGAAAATAGAACAAAACTATCCAGTCACGATGAACAGATCCAACGCATTTTTCAATACCTGAAACAATTACTCAATCCACCTAATCCTCCCGCGAAAGGATTGGGTTCAGAAGAAGTAATGAATAGATCCTGTCATAATACAGATAATTGTACTATATTAAACATCTAAACTGTTATTATGCGATATCATTATCTTTTATCAGCAGCATGTATTCTCCTTTGTTTCAACGCCTGTAAACAGGAGGAAGAGACCAAACCCGTTGCTTACGGAAATAATGCCGCAGCCGGAAAATATTATGATATCCGTGGAATGAAAATGTATTGTGAAGTATATGGTGAGGGCCAGCCCTTACTCATCATTCATGGCAATGGGGGATCGATCAAGGACTTCTCAAATAATATCCCTTACTTCTCTAAAAAATATAAAGTGATCATTGCAGATAGCCGCGCCCAGGGTAAATCGGCCGATGCGAAAGATTCACTTAGCTATGAAATGATGGCCGATGACTATGCAGCTTTATTAACAGAACTAAAAGTAGATTCTGCGAACGTGATCGGATGGAGTGATGGCGGGATCAATGGCCTTTTATTGGCCATGCGGCATCCCGCAAAAGTGAAGAAGCTGGCAATCACAGGAGCCAATTTACAACCCGATACCATGGCTGTGCCTCAGGAAATATGGGATCTTGTTACACCGGATTATAATAAGATGAAGAACAAAACCAATAAGTCAGCCGATGATCTAAAACAATGGAAATTACTCAGGCTGCTGATGGAACAACCACATATTCCTGTAGCTGATCTTGGAAAAATTGCCTGCCCAACCTTAGTGATCGGTGGCGATCATGATGTGATCAGGGAAGAACATACCATGCTGATCTATCATAGTATTCCTAAATCGTATTTATGGATCCTGCCGAATTCAGGCCATAGCACACCAGTCTTTTACAGTGAGGCATTTAATACAACTGTTCATGATTTTTTTACCAAACCTTACCGGATAATCAAAGGATCGGACAGGCTTAATTAAGCCGGAGTGCCGGGATAAATAAAAGCCTGTAGTTTTTTACTACAGGCTTTTATTAAAATTATTCTTCAGCTTTATTCTTCAGTGCCATCAAAAGTGTATAGGCCCCTTTGACCACAACCTGCCTGTTTGCGAAAGCTTGTGGGTTTTTGATCTCGGTAAAACCATTTTCTTTTACGCCGGTAATGACTTCAGTCATCAGGAAACTGTTTTGATCTTTGCCAATGAACAGATAATTCGTGCCCTCATAGTTTACAATGGCATCATCAGGAAGGGCAAGGGTTTTCTGGCTTTTGATCTTGATCTCTCCATTCATATACATACCGGGTACCAATGTTTTGTCGTATTGTTCAAAATGGCAATGAACATCCGCTATCCGTTCCGGAGAAAGGTCCTGGCTGATCAGGCTGATCTCGCAAATGTATTTACGGGACGGGTCGTTGTTGGTATAGGCTACCAGTTTCTGGCCAATGGACAATTTTTCAAGGTCTTTTTCAAAGATCTTGAGGTTCAGGTGTATATCTGATGGGTTTACCAATTCGAAGAGCACATCGATCGGGTTTACAAATTTGCCAATGTTCACATTCACTTTTGATACAAAACCATTGATAGGAGAGTAGATGTTCACACTTTTGGAAATGCTGGATTCGGAAAGATTCGCAGGATTGATATTGATCAATTTTAATTTCTCCGCCAATGCACCCAGGGTGATCTTTTGATTGGCAAATTCCATCTGGGCCTGCTGGTAAACCTTATCACTGCTGGCTTTACTCTGGTTCAGTTCTTTCTGTCTTTGCAGTTCCACTTCCGCATAAGCCAGTTTTGCTTTTGTTGTCAGATAATCCTGTTGCAATTGAATGTATTGCTGGTCTTCCATAATGGCAATGACTTCTCCTTTTTTTACATGCATGCCGGGTAAAAGATGGGTGGATCGTAAATATCCTCCCAATGGCATGCTAACAGAGAACATATTCTGTGGGGGCACATCGATCTTACCGGTTACTTTTATGATGGATGAGATATTTTTTTCTTCCAGTACCCCCAACCCCAGTTTGGCGGATGTAAGCTGTGCAGGGGTTAGTGTTACCAGGTTCTCATTAATGACCGGTTGTGCAGCTGTTTTTTCGGGATCTTTTTTGGTTCCGCAGAACGAAAAAAAGACAAGCGATGATATTAGGATGATATTTTTCATTTTGTCTGCTCTTTTGATAGTAAGTAATTGATGGAAAGGATGCTCTCATTCAGCATTTTTACCACATCGAGATAACTGCTTTGGATAGAAGTTGCCTGATTGGTTAACATGACCCAATCGAGATAATTGATCTCACCTCCTGAAAACTGTTTATTCGCAGTGGTAATGATGGTTTTCGCATTCGGGATCCCTGTCTGCTCATAATAGGCAACGGTTTGAAGATTGGTACGGTACTGCGCTAATGCACTCTGGTATTGTGTTTCCAGCAATTGCAGTTGCTGCTGATAATTGTTCTCCGTTATCCGTTCGGATGTTTTTGACGCATTTACCCTGGCTTTTTGTGAGCTGGCAAAAACCGGGATGCCAACACCGATAGATGCGGAGGTAAACCGGGAGGAAGACCCATATAAAACATTATCCGGCCCCATGCCCTTCATACTCATATTACTTACACCGATCATGAGATCGGGGAGTAGTTTTGATTTCTCTAGCAGGGTATTTGCTTTCGCAGTTTCCTTATGCTGTTGCAAAATAGTCAGCAAGGGATGCCCTTCCAGGCTGTTATTGCCCGTGAGTAGGGCGGCTTTCATTTTTTCATGGCTGGCTTCGGGCTCAACCGCTGATGTTGTGTTTAATAATAACCGGAACTGCAGTTTTGTGATCTCTATTTCCTCTTCCAGTGATTTTAGTTGCAGATAGATATTGCCACGCTGGTTTTCGGCCGTTGTTTTTTCCAGCAGGTTGGTTTCTCCTGTAGAAAAACGTAAAGATGCTTTTTGTAAGAAAGAAGCATAATTGCTATCGGCTTTTAACAGCAGCAATTTCTTCTCCTGTAAAACAAGCAGGCTGTAATAAAGCTGTGAGACCATTTTCCTGATCTCAGCTTCTTTCAGGGTTACACTTAGTACGGATGTTTTCCATTCTTCGGTGAATACTTTCTTTTGATGAGAGTACACAGTTGGAAAACTGAACGATTGAGAGATCCCCAGCCTTGTATCTGTATACATACCGTTGATCTGGCCCGCTTCTGCCATGATCCCTGTTTTGGGGATCGTAGCGGAGGAAGCGATGAGTTTCTGCTGGTATTCTGCTTTCAGTTTTTCATTGCGTATTGCGTTATTATTTTTTAATGCTGTGTCAATCGCAGCAGGGAGGGTTATTCCATTTTGTGCTTTGGCACTTACGGTTGTAACTGACAGGAAAATAAGTACAGCCACGCCATAGTTGGTTGGTTTATGCTTTGTGCCTCCTTTCTCAAATAAAATATACAGCACCGGTAATACAAACAGTGTGAGAAAAGTGGCGATCAATAATCCGCCAATAACCACAGTAGCCAATGGCCTTTGTACTTCTGCTCCCGATCCGTTGCTGATGGCCATCGGTAAAAAACCGAGAGATGCAACAAAAGCCGTCATTAATACCGGCCTCAACCTTACTTTGGTTCCCATAAGTACAATATTGTGAAGGTTAGTTAATCCGTCATTTTTCAACCGGTTAAATTCTGCGATCAAAACGATCCCGTTGAGCACCGCTACGCCAAACAATGCAATAAAACCCACACCGGCACTGATACTGAAAGGCATCCCCCGTAAGGCAAGAAACAAAATACCGCCAATCGCAGAAAGCGGGATAGCAGTATAGATCAGTAAGCCATGCTTCAAAGAACTGAATGCGAAATACAGCAATACCAATATCAGGAATAATGAAACCGGTACCGCGATCGATAAACGTTTCTTTGCTTCATTCAGGTTTTCAAATGCGCCACCATAACTGATATAATAACCCGCAGGTAACTTGATCTGCGCTTCTGTCTTTTGCTGTAATTCAGTTACAATACTTTGTACGTCCCTGTCTTTTACATTAAATCCTACCACGATCCTTCGTTTGGCATCTTCTCTTTGAATTTGATTCGGGCCATTCTTGATCTCCACAGCAGCTAACTGCGATAAAGGGATCTGTGTTCCCTGTGGTGTGGGGATGAGCAGGTTTTGTACATCTTCCAGGTTTTTACGTTGATCGGTGTTAAGTCTTACGACCAGGTTGAACCGTTTCTCTTCCTCAAAGACGAGGCCGGTAGATTGCCCGGCAAATGCGGTATTGATTACTTTATTGATATCCGCAATATTGAGTTTGTATTGGGCGATCACATTCCGGTTATACGTTATGATGATCTGTGGCATACCTGTTACCGGTTCTACAAATAAGTTCTGACTGCCTTTTACCGAGCTCACTATTTTCGCCAGTTTCTGTGCATAGGTAGAAAGTGTATCAAGGTTCTCCCCAAAAATTTTGCATACGACATCCTGCCTGGCACCTGTCATCAATTCATTAAAACGCATTTGTACAGGGAATTGAAAACTGGCAGTAATACCGGGTACATCCTTGAGTGCATCCCCCATTTTTTCTGATAATTCTTTAAAAGTGGTTGCCGAAGTCCATTCCTTTTTGTCTTTCAGGATCACCATCAGGTCGCAGGCTTCCATGGGCATGGGATCGGTCGGAATTTCACCACTTCCGATCTTGGTAACGATCTTCTGCACTTCAGGAAACTGTGTCTTTAAGATATGCGCCGCCTTTTGGGTGCTGGCAATGGTTGTATTCAGGTTACTGCCTGTCAATACCCTTGTGTCTACCGCAAAATCACCTTCTTCCAATGCCGGAATGAATTCACCGCCCAGTGTGGTGAGTGTATATACGGCTATTGCAAACATCGTAACCACCAGGGCAAGCACTGATTTCGGAAAATGTAAGATCCTTGCTAAAACGTGTTGGTAAAGCCTTTCCACGCGAAACATGACCTTGTCGGAAATATTGGGTTTGTGTTTGATCTTTCTGCTCAGCACCAATGCACTCATCATGGGTATATAGGTAAGAGAAAGTACAAATGCACCTAACAGGGCAAATGCCACTGTTTGCGCCATGGGTTTGAACATCTTGCCTTCGATACCCTGTAGTGTAAATATGGGCAGGTAAACGATCAGGATAATGATCTGCCCGAATACGGCACTGTTCATCATTTTCCCTGCAGATAAGGTTACCTGCTTGTCCATTTCTGGTTTTGATAATTGGTTGGTGTGACTGAATTTCTTACTGTGGGTCAGCTGGTGCATGACCGCTTCTACAATGATCACGGCTCCATCCACGATCAATCCAAAATCCAATGCACCCAAACTCATTAAGTTACCGCTCACGCCAAACAGGTTCATAAGGATAATGGCAAAAAGCATGGCCAAGGGAATCACTGATGCCACCAATAAACCCGCACGAAGATTTCCAAGAAAGAGTACCAGGATAAAGACCACGATCAGTGCACCTTCCAGCAGATTTTTTTCAACGGTACTGATGGCATTGTTCACCATTTTTGTTCTGTCTAGAAAGGGTTCAATCACCACACCTTTTGGCAAGGTTTTCTGGATCTGTGCGATCCGGTTCTTTACATTCTTGATCACCGCACTGCTGTTGGCGCCTTTCAACATCATTACAACAGCACCGGCTACTTCGCCTTTATCATTAAAACACATGGCACCATAGCGGGTGGCATAGCCGATAGTTACTTCGGCCACGTCTCTGATAAACAGGGGGGCACCACTTTCTGTTGCTTTCACAGCAATATTCTCAATATCATTCTTTGTTCCGATCAGGCCTTCGCTGCGAATGAATAAGACAGTGGACCCTTTCTCAATGTATGCACCACCTGTATTTTGGTTATTCTTCTCCAGAGCAGTAAACACATCACTGATGGTGATATGATAGGATTGCAGTTTATTAGGGTTGACGGCTATTTCATACTGCTTCAGTTTTCCTCCGAAACTGCTTACTTCGGCCACGCCTTTCACGCCTAGTAGCTGACGGCGTACGATCCAGTCCTGGATGGTGCGCAGTTCTGTTTCATTGTATTTAGCCTCATATCCCGGTTCGGGCCTCACCACATATTGATAGATCTCACCCAGTCCCGTACTGATAGGGCCAAGTTCGGGCGTGCCGATACCTGGCGGGATCTGTGATTGTACTTTTTGCAGCCTTTCTGCCACCTGTTGCCTTGCCCAGTACACATCCGTAGCATCGTCAAATACAATGGTTACCAGTGAAAGGCCAAAACGGGAAAAACTCCGGATCTCTTTCATCCCGTTGATATTGCTGTTGGCCTGCTCTATGGGAAAAGTTATCAGCCTTTCAATATCCGTGGCACCAAATGATGGGGCAACCGTAATTACCTGCACCTGGTTATTAGTAATATCCGGAACGGCATCTATCGGTAACCGGGTTGTTTCATAAACACCATACCCGATCAGGGCCAGTGTAAACAGTCCGATGATGAGTTTATTCCTGATGGAAAACCCAATGATCTTATTAAGCATAATTTTTGATTGATCTGTTTTCGATTGAATGAATGCATGCACATCTGCACAAACACCGGGGTGTGTGCAATCATCTGGTACTAAAGAAAATGATTAACAGTGCCGTGGAGGCTGCCAGATCGTGGATAAGAAAGAGGAAGCTGTAAATGCTTCGTGGTAAGCGGGAAATGATTTTGGTTCCGTAATGACGGTTTTTTCGATCTCGGTTGAAAAATTATTGGGTGTAAAAGGGGAGATGGTTGAATTGGTACAGCCATCATGCGTTTTGAAAGGTAATTTCATGTCCTTTTCATAATCCGCATCTTTTACGATACCGTGTGCATAATGCATACAGAGGAAGTCCCAAAGTGTGATATCATTGTTCTCCTGTCTGTGTTCCATGAAATGCTCAACCAATAAAGGCAGTTTTACCAACTGGTATAATTCCGTGGTGGATAACAGGTAGATCGACAGGAATGATATAGCAATAAGCTTTTTCAATGCTGCAAAGGTACGAAAACACCTTAGCACAGCAAAGCAGTAATCGTTATGGGGATAATATATTGTACATTTTAATAATTGGATATGTATGGATGAATCACGAAATTAGCTTTCTGATCATGATAAAATTTACATCAACCATTCACCAGTTTGCGGAGCAGGGCGAAAAGACCGGCTGGACCTATATTGAAGTGCCGGCCGATCTTGCACAGGAATTAAAACCCGGAAACAAGAAATCCTTTCGCGTAAAGGGCAAACTGGATCAATATGCCATATCAGGGGTGGCCCTGGTACCCATGGGTGGGGGCCGGTTTATTATGGCCATTAATGCCGCTATGCGTAAAGGGATCGGGAAAAAGAAGGGTGCCATGGTTACCGTACAGTTACAGATTGACAAGAACCAACTGGAACCTACACCTGATTTTCTGGATTGCCTGGAAGATGAACCCAAAGCGAAGGCGACCTTTGCCCGGTTATTGCCCTCTCACCGTAACTACTTTATCAAATGGATGGCCGGGGTAAAATCGGAAGCAGCAGTAGCCAAACGGATGGCTACGGTGATCACAGCTTTATCCAAAGGCCAGGATGCTATCGCCATGTTTCAAAGCTTAAAAGCCGAAAAACAGAAAGATGCTTACCGTTAATGCAACCCTGCTTTAAAAATAGGTGGATAAAAAAACAGCCCGAAACTTACTACTTAGTAAGTTTTTCTTAATTTTAGGAAGTGACCGCCAGAAACACCGATACCAAACAGGAAATTATCCGGATAGGGAAGAGCCTTATCAGGATGTATGGCTATAATGCTTTCAGCTATGCCGACATTTCCAAAGAACTGAATATGAAGAATGCGGCAGTGCATTATCATTTCAGAGGGAAGGAAGACCTGCTGGCAGGGATCCTGGATAATTATATTGAAGAGTATCTGTTACTCGGTAAGCAGTTGCAGGCCTCTTCCTTGACCAGTTTTCAGAAACTGGAAAAGTTTATCGAGCGGTATTCTTCATTGGCTGAGTGTAATTGTATCTGTATCATCGGATCCGTTGCTTCTGATTATAATACCTTGCCGGAATCGGTCAAGGAAAAAACCACACAACTGATCAACCTCGCCGTAAGTATGATCGAAAAGATCCTGCAGGAAGGAAAGCGGAAAGGGGAGTTGCATTTTGAGGAATCGGCACGTACCCGCACATTGCTTTTGTTGACCAACCTGGCTGCCGGTGTGCAGTTGGCCAGGATCTCCGGTAAAAAAGATTATGAAGCCATACGTAAAGCCGCGATCAACCAGATGAAATAATTTTTTTGACCTCAATACTTACTTATTAGTAAGTAAATAATTACCAATAAAAACAAACAAACCATGAAAAAAATGATCTTATCGCTGTTGATGACAGCTGTTACCGCCAATTTTGCTGTTTATGCACAAACTTCCTCATCTGATTTCCAAAAAGGTTCGATCCTGACGGCTGCCAACGAAAAAGTGGACGGTACCATTAAAGACCAGACCAAAAACAAAGGTTCTATTGCATTTGTATCGGCCAGCGGACAAAAGAAAGTGTACACACCGGCAGAACTGTCCGGCTTTTCTCTCAGCGGGGCAAACTATATTTCTTATTCGAGTGATTTTTATAAAGTAGTTGTTCCAACCGGAAAAGCTGCTTTATACCAGCGTGTTACCGATAACAGCGGTAAAATGTTATACAACGGTGCCGAAGTGGTAAGCGTAACCACGGCAGAAGGTAAAGCAGGAGATTTTTATATTCAGATCGCTTCAGGCGATAAATGGATTTGGGTTACCCAGAAGAATTTTGAAACTGTGCTGTCTGCAGCATTTGCAGATTGTGCATCGGTTGTTTCAGATATCAAATCAAAACAAATTGACTTTGCGCAGATCGCCAAAGCGGTTGAAAAATATAATGGTTGCCATTAATCCATAAGCTTCCATTTATAAAAAAGTCACGCAGATAGCTGCGTGACTTTTTTATAAAATCTTTTATCACTACAATCTCTAGAACTCAGAGAATTCGGTAGGATTTAAATATACCTGCTCATTCTTGGAAACAGAATTCAGATATTGTGGTGCAGCTTTCAGAACGGTCCATTCAGGAGAGGAACTGAATGCTTTCCAGTGCTCTTCACGATCGGCCCAGTTATTAAAACTGGTCATATACATGAGGTTGGGCTGGTGACTTCCTGCAACCACTTCTGAATAAAACACCGCATTAAAATTCAGGCGTTTGAACAAGGCGATCTCGCCACCCTCATTAAACATTTTTACTTTCTGTCTGTACAGTCTCTCTGTAGGACCCTCATAACTGCGGAGTTCATAGATACGTTCTGTTTTATTGCCACTTAACTCCGGTACGTTCCAGGTTGGCATCAGCGGAAAAGCTTTCAGGATAATTGTTTCAATGCGGTTAAAGACAGGTGCGTTGTATGCTGCATTCCAGTAACTGTCGCCGGCTTTGATCAATTCCGCATCTGTTACCATCAGGTCTTCCACTACGGCAACTTTATCTAAGGTCTTTACCGGTATAAATACATACACTCTTTTATCAGCAGCTGTATCATTTCCCCTGGGATGAAACACACCCACTTTCGGAATCCCCGCACGATGCAGTGCCGGCAGGTAAGCATCTCTTAAAAAATCCTCTACTTTTTTTACCTGATCGTTGGTAGATAAGCGATAGAGTTTGATCTCATAATACTCTCTTTTATCGCCTTTAAAGGCAAAAACAGAACTCACGGCAAACATCGCGAGTACCAGTGTGAAGATGGGGGCTTTCGTTTTCATAGTTGGTTTATTCTATATGGGTTAATCGATAAATAAGGATAGCGGCTCTTTGTATGAGGAAAGGAAATTCTTTCAGGTTAATGGTTTCGCCCGGTGCAGGTGCGCCCCTTCCGGAAGCACCTAATCCGTCAATACAATCTACATATTTGGCAATGTACGAAATATCACCCGCGCCTCTTGATCCAGGATCACCGGCTTTGGTGGCGCCAAGACCCATCGCCTGTGTGGTTTTGTCTATCACTTGTAAGATGCGGTTATTCCCTTCGGTGGGTTCCATTGAAGGGATCCCATCCTGGAAACTGATCTCGGCCTTACTGCCATTCAGGTTTTTGGCTACAATGGCCTTCATCTTTTCACGGGCCGCCAGTTTTTGTGCCTCGGTGAGAAAGCGCAGATCGCCCGTAACCACTACTTCCGGTGAGATGATATTGGTTTTGCCGATAGCTTCCCCTTTGGCTGTTTTATCGCTATAACTCATATCAGATCCGCCCACGATCAATCCCGGGTTAAATGTGAGGTATTTTTCTGTACTCAGTTCTTCTCTGAATTGATTCAATATTCTTGCCGATTCATAAATGGCCCCATAACCCGAGCCGGCAGTAAATACACCGGATGAATGGCCTGTTTTCGCGGTAACATGCAATTTCCATCCGCTGGAACCTCTTCTGGCCGTGGCAACAGAATTTAAACCATTGGCTCCTTCAAAAGCAAGGGCTATATCGCAGGTCTGGGCACGGTCAATAAAATCTTTTCGGCTTACAGCGGTGGGCCTGCCGGCATTCTCTTCATCACCGGTAAAATAAGCAATGATGGAAGCATCATCCAATAAGCCCATGGATTGTAATGCCTGCAAAGCCACAATGACTACTATATCGCCACCTTTCATATCATTGGCACCCTGACCGGTTGCGGTAGAATCATTCAGGCGGGTGTAAGGAGAGAAGGGCATATCGGGCTCAAATACCGTATCTAAATGGCCGATCAAAAATAATTTCTTGCCTTTTTTCCCTTTACGGGTGGCTACCAGGTGGCCGGCGCGGTTTAGTGAATCGGGCAGTGTTACCCACTCAGTACTAAACCCCGCTTTGGCAAATTCTTTGGCAAAAACATCACCTACTTTCTTAACACCCGCTTTATTCAGGGTGCCGCTATTGATATTTACTACATTCTCGAGTAGTTTTTCCGTTTCAGGCATGTGAAGATTCACATAGCTGATGATCTTTTTCTCCGCATCAGATAAGGGTTGCGCAAAAATATTTTTAGAGACAAGCAACGTACAAACAACGATCAGTATCTTTTTCATGAAACATGTATTGGTGAAGCCAAGTTAAGTAAGAATTGTATTCTTTGCGGACCGACACAAATATTTCTTAATGTTTTCCGTAAATGATTCAAAAAAAAATCTGGCACAGAAAATGCATGGTAGCATGAGGGGGATTCTATCAGCCGGGTTTATTTGAAGACCCTTATAAATTAACCAATATCCATTAATCGTTGAAAAACGGCTATGCACATATGTAAACTGTGCCCCGTATTATCTTAAATCAAAACCTATGAAAAACCGACACCTTCTTTTTGTTGCCATCATGGCGCTGGCTGTTTCCTTTATCACAACAGCCTGTAACAAAAATGCTTCTTCAGAATCCACAACCGGTACGCAAAATTTATCCCTATACCTTACAGATGGCCCCGGTCTTTTTGATAAAGTATTGATCGATATCCGTTCCGTAAAAGTATTGGTAGATACCAGTGCAGACACCCGCAGACATGATAATGATGATTGGGACAGAAGAGGTTCTGATGACCAGAAAAAAGACAGTTCCTTTGTTTGGGAAAACCTGAATATTCCGGCAGGGATCTACGATATCCTGAAATTCAGGAATGGCGCCGATACCTTGCTCGCAGCAAAAGGTATTACCAAAGGTTCTATCCGTTTAATAAAAATTGAGATCGGCACCAATAATTCTGTGGTAAAAGACAGTATTACGTATCCGGTAGGTTTACCGGCCGGTTCATTGAATTATGTACTGATCAAATTGAAAGGGCATGAGTGTGAAGAATACCTGCCCGGTAAATCACGCTTATGGCTTGACTTTGATATTACCCGTTCAATCATCCAGGAAGGAAATGGTAAATTTATCCTTCGTCCTGTATTCCATTTCTATACCGTTAGTTCTACGGGTAGTCTGGCAGGAAGGGTAGGCCCGAAAGAAGGGTTCCCGGTAGTTACGATCTATAATTCTACAGATACGGCGTATGCGCTGCCTGATAAAGAGGGCTACTTTAAAGTAAGAGGATTAAAAGATGGCAACTATTCCGTATTCATCAATGCTTCTAACGGATATTTTGATACAACATTGACGAATGTATCCGTAAAAGCACCAAAAGAAACTTCAGTAGGGGTGATCACCTTGCGCAAATAAAAATAGTTTACCGGAAAATGAAAGGGAGCTTCAGGGCTCCCTTTTTTTGTGCGGAAGCCCATCGTTTTCAGCCGCATTGTTGTACATTTCAGGATGCAAACAAATACCTTCTTACTCTATGGTGCAAACGGTTATACCGGCCAGCTCATTGCCCGGATGGCATTGGGGTACGGCCTGCAACCTATTTTGGCCGGAAGAAATGAAGCAGCACTGAAATCAATGTCAGAAGCTCTTCATTTACCGTATAAGGTGATCGATCTTTCGGATACTGAAGCCTTACAGGCTGCTTTGCGCGAAGTGCCGGTGGTACTGCATTCGGCAGGCCCGTTTCAGCATACATCCAAAAAAATGATCAAAGCCTGTCTGGCAACGGGAACGCATTACCTCGATATAACCGGTGAGATCTCGGTGTTTGAACAGGCTAAAAAATTTGATTATGCAGCCAGAGAAAAAGGGATCATGGTCATGCCCGGCGTTGGGTTTGATGTGGTGCCTACAGACTGTACCGCTTTATACCTCAAACAACAATTGCCCGATGCCACACACCTGAAACTGGCTTTTGCGATGGTGGGCGGACAACTCTCACATGGCACCGCCACTACCATGGCCGAAAATCTGGGTGAAGGAGGTGTTATTCGCGAAAATGGAGAGATCATCAGAAAACCATTGGGACATAAAGGCTTTTTTGTTGATTTTGGCCTGAAGAAATTATTTGTCATGAGTATTCCCTGGGGCGATATTTCCACTGCCTACACCACAACGGGTATTCCAAATATTGAAACCTATACGGGAGCTTCTCCCAAGACCTATAAAATGTTGAAATGGCAATGGCTGTTCAACTGGTTTCTCCGAACTTCTTTTGCCAGAAATAATGCAAAGAAAAAGATCAAAAACAAACCTGCGGGCCCTTCGGATGAGATGCGAACCAAAGCGGTAAGCCTGGTTTGGGGAGAAGCCACCAATGCGGCAGGAGCCAAAGTGGCCGTGCGTCTGCAATGCCCGGAAGGCTATACCTTAACCGCGCTGAGCAGCCTGATCATTACCAAAAAAGTACTGGAAGGCAATTTTACAACCGGTTATCAAACACCGGCCGGTTGTTATGGTGCAGATCTTGTGATGGAGATCCCCGGTGTAAAAAGAGAAGCGGTCTAGTTTTATTGTTTCAAAGTAAATCTG
>CBHRAM010000042.1:0-15579 GCA_966076165.1 uncultured Chitinophagaceae bacterium | reverse complement strand
TTTTTTTTTGGTGATCTTTGCTTGTTGGTCTAATCGACCGCCTTCATAAAAAAAAAAAACACCCCCGCCCCCGCTCCCACCACTCACGAAAAATGAATTATCAATACAATCACATGCGATTAAGGTTATTATCAACGATCATCATTTTCTGCTGCCTTTCAACAGTTGTTTCTGCCCAGGAACTACAGGCAAGGGTTAGCGTAAATGCTTCCAGGGTAAATTCTACCGTGGATAAGAAGATCTTTGCCACGCTACAGACACAGCTGAACAATATCCTCAATAACCGCAAATGGACCAACGACCAGTTTCAGCCAAACGAAAAGATCGATTGCAGTTTTCTGATCAATATTGAAAGTATTCTCGAAACCAATGTGTACAAAGCCACATTAACCATACAGGCTGCAAGGCCGGTTTTTAATTCCGGTTATCAAACGGCACTGGTCAATTATATAGACGCGGATATTGCGTTTAAGTATGTGGAATTTCAACCGGTAGAATTTAATGAGAACCGTGTGCAGGGTACGGATGCCTTAGTAGCCAATCTGCCGGCAGTATTGGCGTATTATGCTTATATGATCATCGGGTTGGATTATGATTCTTTTTCGCCAAAAGGGGGGGAAGCTTATTTCCGTAAGGCACAGAATATTGTGAACAATGCACCTGAGGGAAGGAATATCAGCGGATGGCGTGTATTTGACGGAACAAGAAACCGTTACTGGTTGAACGAGAACCTGATCAACAGCCGTTATAACCTGGTGCATGATATTATTTATACCTACTATCGTTCCGGCCTTGATAAAATGTTTGATGCCGAGGCTGAAGCCCGCGCGAATACCTTACAGGGGTTGATCCAGTTACAGGCTTTTAATAAAGAGAATGCCAACACCATGATACTCCAATTCTTTATGCAGGGAAAGCTGCAGGAAATGATCGGTATCTTTAAAAAAGGAACGCCGGAGCAAAGAGCCAAAGCCGCCGATATTTTAAGTGAGATTGACGTGATCAATTCAACAAGATACAAACAGGAATTGCGATGAGACACCGTTTTTATTTGATACTTGTCGTGATTTTGTTAGTATCTGCATGCCGTTCCAAAAATAAATCTGTAATGGGCATCGACAGTATGAAAGTGGTGATGTGGGATATGCTCCGTGCCGATGAGTTGTACACAAGAATGACAGTGAAAGACAGCCTGGCCAAAGGCAGAAGAGAAGATATCCGCTTATACGAAGAAGTATTTGTGGCACACAAGATCACCCGCGGTTATTTCGACAGCAGTTATAAATATTTTTTGTCCCACCCCGTACAGTACAAGATCCTGATAGATTCCCTTGATGCATTTGCCACCCGCGAAAGAAGCAAAGTATTCAATTTTGGACAAGGTCATTAAGCAATCCCTACCTTTGTGTAGTTAACGATTGCCTTATGAATAAAGTCTTTGCCAATGCCGATGCGGCCATCCACGATATACCCGATGGCGCCACGTTAATGTTAGGTGGTTTCGGCCTGAATGGTATCCCCGAAAATTCGATCAATGCCCTTGTTAAAAAAGGGATCAAAGAACTAACCTGTATTTCCAATAATGCCGGTGTAGATGATTTTGGATTGGGCCTCCTGCTCAAGACCCGTCAGATCAAAAAAATGATGAGCAGTTATGTAGGTGAGAATGCAGAATTTGAAAGGCAGTTACTCAGCGGAGAATTGGAAGTGGACCTGATCCCGCAGGGAACCCTCGCTACCCGGATTCAAATGGCCGGCATGGGCATCCCCGCATTTTTTACTCCCGCAGGATATGGAACAGAGATCGCACAGGGAAAAGAAACCCGCGAGTTCAATGGCAAAATGCATTTGATGGAACATGCACTACATGCAGACTATGCCATCGTAAAAGCATGGAAAGGAGATACCATGGGCAATCTTGTATTCCGCAAGACCACCAGAAATTTTTCAACATCCATGGCCAAAGCAGGCAATATCACCATCGCAGAAGTAGAACACCTGGTACAACCCGGAGAAATTGATCCGGATGATGTACATGTGGCGGGAGTTTATGTACATAGGATATTTGAAGGAGTTAATTACGAGAAAAGAATAGAAAGGAAAACAATCAAGTTATAGTTTATTGGTTTATTTGTTTACTGGTTTATTAGTCGTTGTATAATTAACCGGAAAGCAAAATATAAGTAAACCAATAAACGAGTAAACCAATAAACAAATAAACCATGCTCGACAAATACGGAATCGCCAAACGCATCGCACAGGAACTGCAGGACGGTATGTACGTTAACCTCGGTATTGGTATTCCTACCCTGGTGTCCAATTATATTCCTGAAGGCATGACGGTGATCTTTCAGAGTGAGAATGGGATCCTGGGTATGGGTCCTTATCCGGAAGAAGCGGCAGTGGATGCAGACCTGATCAATGCCGGAAAAGAAACGGTAACGCTTGTACCCGGTGGTGCATTTTTTGACAGCGCAGAAAGTTTTGGAATGATCCGTGCCGGTAAGATCGATCTTACTGTGTTAGGTGCGATGGAAGTGAGTGAGAACGGAGATATTGCCAACTGGAAGATTCCCGGGAAAATGGTGAAAGGCATGGGCGGTGCCATGGACCTTGTGGCCAGTGCCAAACATATTATTGTGGCCATGATGCATACCAACCCAAAAGGGGAGAGCAAGTTATTGCCACAATGCAGCTTACCACTTACAGGCGTTGGATGCGTAAAGAAAGTAGTTACTGAATTGGCGGTATTGGATATTACGCCGGATGGATTCCTGCTACGTGAGAGGGCTCCGGGGGTAAGCGTAGAAGAGATCGTATCTAAAACGGCAGGAAAGTTAAACGTACCGGAGTTTGTGCCGGAGATGAAGATCTGATCAGTATTATATAGTGTTTGTGAGGACACAAACACGGCATGTTGGCAGTGATCATGTCTTCACGATCACACGCTTCAGTCAATAATATTCCTCACACAGTTCGTACGATTTGATCTCATTGCTTTAATTTCGCAGCAATTAAAACTATACTCATGAGCATACAGACAGGACAACAAGCCCCGGCATTTACCTTATTTGATACCGACAAAAACAAAGTATCCCTTGCTGACCAGAAAGGCAGTAATGTAGTTGTGTTATTCTTTCCTTTGGCATTCACCGGCGTGTGTACCGCTGAATTGTGCAGTGTAAGAGACAATATTGCTACTTATAATAACACCAATGCGAAAGTATTTGGTGTATCTGTAGACTCCTTATTCACTTTGGGAAAATTCAAAGCGGAACAGAACCTGAATTTCCCTTTGCTGAGCGATTTTAATAAAGATGCGGCTAAAGCATTCGGCGTTTTATACGAAACCTTCCCAGCTTTTGATATGCAGGGTGTAAGCAAAAGAGCCGCTTTTGTGATCGACAAAGAAGGCGTGGTTCGTTATGCAGAAATTTGTCCCACACCGGGCGATCTGCCTGATTTTAGCGCTATCCAGCAGACTTTAGCAGGATTGGCATAATGTGAAAAGTGAGTTGTCAGTAGTGAGTAGTCAGTGGGAATTTCTGTTTTTATCTCACTACTCACCACTGACCACTCACTCTCATAATATTAACAGAATCAACCTCAAATACCCCGTTTTCTCTGATTATGAGGGGCCTATATGTTAAAATAGGCACCGGTTATTTGTCAAAACCGGATAGTTTGGGTATTTTAGTAACGAATTATCAGCATGAGAAAGGTCTACTTATCCCTCTTAGTGGTATTTACGCTCATCATCAACAGTTATGTTGCTGATAGACCGACGTATGCCGACTTTACGGATGACAGTACCAAACTCGCGCATTTCTTTCCCAACCCTGCCACCAGTTATATCAATTTTACCTTTGAGAAAACCGTTGATAAGACGTACTCATTACAGGTGTATAATTTCATCGGCCGTAAAATGAATGAGATCAGGATCAGCGATTCCAAGCTCACCATCAACCTCGATGATAATTATTTCCGCGGATTATATATCTACCAGCTTCGTGATCAAAGCGGAAGGATTGTGGAATCAGGTAAATTTCAGGTGAACAAGTAGTGGCAGGTTTTAGGTAGTAAGTAATAAGTTCTAAGTGGATCTCCCGATGGGGGATTTTTTATTGTAAATACTGAAGGATACAGTCATGAAATGTTTACAGCGTAGCTCCTCTTTTTTATTATTCCTGTTTTTCGTGGCAGGTGTATCGGCACAATCACCTAAACTTTTTTCGGTATCATTGAAACATGTGGAAGCGATTCGGGCCTCCTATAAAAAAGATCCGGTGATGTTCCGCGATGTTATTTCGCTGTCGGCGCAGGCAGAACAATTGATGGATAAAAAGATCATTTCAGTTGTTGAGAAGAAGGTAGCCACGCCTTGCGGTAATCCGCATGAATATATGAGCATGGCTGCTTATTTCTGGCCCGATCCTTCCAAACCCAATGGGATCCCTTATATCAGAAAAGACGGACAAAGAAACCCGGATAACGATAAAGTAACCGACCACAAAGGCTTTGACGACCTGATCAAATATGTGACCACTTTATCCTGGGCCTACTATTTTACACAGAATGAAAACTATGCAAAGAAGGGAACGGAACTATGTAAGTTCTGGTTCATTGATACGGCAACCTATATGCTGCCGAATCTGAATCACGGGCAGGTGATCATGGGTATTGATACCGGCAGAGGGATCGGCATCATTGATATTCATCTGGTGCCGGAATTGCTGGATGCGATCAGTATTCTCGAAACTTCAAAATCGATGGATGCAACAACAGCTAAAGGCATTCATGATTGGTTTGACCAGTTCCTGGTTTGGTTACAGACCAGTAAGAACGGGCAGGAAGAATATAAAACAAAGAATAACCATAAAACTTATTACGAAAATCTCACAGCCGCCATCGCCTTATTCTGTGGTAAAGAAGCGAAGGCAAAAGAGATCTTCAATAATGCAAAAACCTTATTGGCTTCTCAGATAGAACCCGATGGAAAACAACCGCTGGAACTGGAGCGTACCAATGCATTGTCGTATTCAACCTTTCATCTGAAAGCCTGGTTCATGCTGGCTACACAGGCAGAGAACCTGGGTATTGATCTCTGGCATTATCAAACTGCGGATGGGCGCAGCATTGAAAAAGCATTGGATTTTCTTTTACCGTATGCGATGGACAAAGTGAAATTCGATTACCAACAGATCGGGAAATACGAGGAGAAGGATCTGAATTACCTGTTAACAAGAGCTGCTGATAAATACCGGGATGCCGGTTACAAAACCCGTGCTGCGCAATTGAAGCAGTATGATACGCCGCTGCAGAATCTGCTGTATAAGTATTAAGTTCTAAGTAATAAGTTGTAAGTAAAATACGATCCACTTATTACTTAGAACTTAATACTATCTATCAGCCACTTCTACGATCAAAAATTTCAAATAATTTGTATTCTCCATTCCCCAGATAATGGGGTGGTCGGCAGCCTGGTGTTGAAATACTACCTGACGTATTCTTTTGCGTGCATCTTTTGCAGCAGCATCAATGGTTTGTAAGAATTGTTCTGGCGATACAAGATTGGTGCAGCTGGATGTAACCAGGAAACCGCCGTTACGTATCAGTTTCATGCCACGCAGATTGATCTCTTTATAACCGGTTAGTGCTTTCTGAATATTCTCACGGCTCTTGGTAAATGCGGGTGGGTCGAGCATAACTACATCGTATTGTCGTCCGTCTTTACCCCATTGCTTTAACACATCAAATGCATTCACGGCTTCAAAACGGCATATCTTTTCCAATCCGTTCAATGCCGCATTTTTATTGGCCTGCGCAACAGCGTTCTCTGAAATATCCAATCCCAGAACAGATTTTGCACCATAGTGCGCAGCATGAATTTCAAATGTTCCGGTGTATGTGAATACGCCCAATACTTCTGCGTCTTTTACAATATGCTGTATGGCACGGCGGTTATCCTGCTGATCAAGGAAGTAGCCTGTTTTTTGTCCGTTCTCGATATCTACCAGAAATTTCAAACCATTCTCGTTGATGACCACATTCGTATCAAACGGTGCGGTTAAAAATCCTTTGTGCTGGGGTAATCCTTCCAGTTCTCTTACAGGTACATCGTTACGCTCATAAATACCCCTGGGTGAAAAGATGGCCTGCAAGGACTTTACGATCGCATCTTTCCATTTATCAATGCCCAATGAAAGGGTCTGGATCACAAAATAATCATTGAATTTATCAATGATCAGGGCCGGCATCTGATCGGCTTCACCAAATATGAGGCGGCAGTTTTCGGTATAGCCTATTTTCTTTCTGTATTCCCAGGCCTGTAAAATACGGTTATGGATAAAAGCCTCGTCAACCGGCTCATGTTTCCGTGTAAGCAAACGCACCAGGATCTGCGATTTTGGGTTGATATAACCCTTACCCGCAAATTTGCCATCCCCATAATATACTTCCACAATTTCTCCCCCTTCAACCGGCCCCTCTATCTTTTCTACTTCATTCCCATAGATCCAGGGGTGGCCGTTGGCAATTCTTGGGGCAATCTTCTTTCTGAGATACACTTTCGTCATCCGCCAAAGATAGGATAGTGAGTTTGTAGTCTGTAGTTTGTGGTCTGTTGTTGGCAGCAAATCAACTATGGACCATAGACTACAGACCACAAACTGCTTTTCTACTGCCAATTTTTCCCTTTTCTTTGCCCCGGCAATATTTTTGACAGTATTGCCACACAACGAAAGACCTTCATGGAAGAGAAAGAAACGACCCAAAATCCCGAAATCATGGACACATTTAACGAAATGGACATTAATACTGACGAAAATGCAGCCGGCACCTCACATCTGAACGAACCGGTGGAAGAAGTATCTGAAACAGAGAAACTGCAGGCTGAATTGCAGGAGCAAAAGGACAAATACCTCCGCCTGATGGCCGAATTCGACAATTTCAGGCGTAGAACGGCTAAAGAGAGACTGGACCTGATCCAAACTGCGGGAAAGGACGTAATCGTTTCCCTGCTGGATGTGCTGGACGATTGCGACCGTGCAGAAAAGCAATTGGCCACAACAGAAGATATTGCCTTGCAGAAAGAAGGGATACAACTGGTGTTTAATAAACTGCGCTCAACCCTTCAGGCCAAAGGCGTAAAAGCCATGGAGAGCATCGAAACTGATTTTGATGTGGAGAAACATGAAGCCATCACCGAGATCCCGGCTCCAACAGAAGCTTTGAAAGGAAAAGTAATGGATGAGATCGTAAAAGGGTATTACCTGAATGATAAACTGATCCGCTTTGCAAAAGTGGTCGTAGGAAAATAGTACTTCAATCTTACATACCTATGGACCATGGTC
Source organism: uncultured Chitinophagaceae bacterium (assembly GCA_966076165.1). Classification (GTDB taxonomy): domain Bacteria; phylum Bacteroidota; class Bacteroidia; order Chitinophagales; family Chitinophagaceae; genus Sediminibacterium. Next base: position 8,227 of record CBHRAM010000042.1, on the reverse strand, counting down.
CATGGACAATGGTCAATCAATAATCAATGGCAAAAAGAGATTTTTACGAAATACTGGGTGTGAGCAAGAATGCGAGCGCGGATGAAATTAAAAAAGCATACCGCAAAACAGCTATGCAGTATCACCCCGACCGTAACCCGGGTGATAAGGCAGCGGAAGAAAAATTTAAAGAAGCCGCAGAAGCTTACGAGATCCTGAGCGATGATAATAAGAAAGCCAAGTACGACCGTTATGGACACCAGGCATTTGGCCCGGGTACACAGGGTGGTGCAGGTAATTATGGCGGCGGCATGAATATGGACGATATCTTCAGCCAGTTCGGAGATATTTTTGGAGAGGATATGTTCGGCAATTTCTTTGGTGGTGGCGGAAGAAGAGGCGGTGGTGGAGGAAGCCGGCCACGCGGACAACGCGGCAGCAATCTCCGTATCAAATTAAAACTCACTTACGAAGAGATCGCAAAAGGTGTTGTAAAGAATGTAAAAGTTAAGAAACATGTAGCCTGTACCACCTGTGGTGGCAATGGTGCAAAAGATAAGAACAGTTTACAAACCTGTGGTACCTGTAATGGTAACGGACAGGTGCGTAAAGTGACCAGTACTTTTTTAGGACAGATGCAAACCGTAACTACCTGCCCCACCTGTAATGGGGAAGGTACAACGGTTACTGCGAAATGTCCGGCCTGTAAAGGTGAAGGAAGGGTATATGGTGAAGAGACCATCAGTATTGAGATCCCGGCAGGTGTGCAGGAAGGTATGCAGTTAAGCATGAGCGGAAAAGGTAATGCAGGTGAAAGAGGCGGCGCCCCCGGCGATCTGATCATACAGATCGAGGAAGAACCACATGAGGACTTACACAGAGACGGATTGAATGTGGCTTATGATCTGCATATTTCTATTCCGGATGCAGCTTTTGGTACGCAGGTGGAAGTGCCTACGATCGATGGCAGGGCCAAAATAAAAATTCCCGCAGGTACACAAAGCGGAAAGATCTTCCGTTTGAAAGGAAAGGGGTTTCCGGAAGTGCAGGGATACAGCAAAGGCGATCAGTTGATCTATGTGAATATCTGGACACCACAACACCTTAGCTCCGAAGAAAAAGAGATGCTGGAAAAATTAAGCAAGAGCGAAAATTTTAAACCACACCCAAATAAAGGGGATAAAGGATTTTTCGACCGCCTGAGAGATGCTTTCAGTTAGTATTTAGTCTCCTCAAGCTACCACATCCATCAATGGTTATTTTAACCGGTTGGTTGCTTTTAATGCATTGATCAATTTCAGGTCATTTCTTTTGTCAATGGGTTGCGGCGTACCGGTAGTTCCCATGGTTGCGTAATTGATGTGTAGGTTATTGTTGGTAAGGATCGGTTCAATATAGGGAACGCTGAAAAGTAATGAATTGAGATAGGCAGGCCTGAACATTCCAAAATAGATCACTTCTTTGTCAACGGTTACCACAAAAGCTTTATCCGGCCCGAAATCTTTAATGATAGGGTTGAGGTTTTTTGACAATTCAAAAGTATAAGCAGATTGCGTATAGGATCTGATCTCATTATCGGTTACCAAAGGATTATCTTCTAAAACCAAATCGCTTAAGACAACCGTACGGATTGCAAAAGAGGTATCTATCTTTTGCGAATAGGATTTTAGCTGATAGATCTCGATTTTATTGTTTAATCCTTTTAAAGGCAATATGGCTTCACCGGTGCAGCCTGCTGCTGCAAGCGCGACAATAAGTATGCATAAGTAATGCATATTCCTATAGAACCATTGTATGGACGTGTATCGCTGCAAGTTGTAGAAGAAATGTTGTTCTAAACTACTTAATTATTAAAAACCCGGCAATTATTTCCTTTTTTTCTGCTTACCCGGCTGGTATAGTTTTACCGCTTTTTCTATCAGTAATAAAAATTCTTTTTGATGTGTATCAGTCAGGTCAACAGCTGTTTTGGCTAAGACCCAAACGTCTTCCGGCTGATAATCTTTTATATACTCCGATTTCTTAAGAACAGAACCCAACATGGCAACGGCCGCTGCAAACCGATATCCCGGCTCAGCTTTTTCGATATTTTCGGGTTCATACAATGCTGTAAATAACTGCCTGATGACCTGATCATTTTCCGGTTGTTTGTATTGGAGCGAGATAGTTGCAAAGGAGTTATGAAGGAAGACTGAATCTTTTTTTTGCGGTAACACTTCAAAAATGGCCATCATACTATGGCCACTGCCTACTTCGCCACCCTCGAGTTCACTGGTGCTGTCGGCGATGGCATTCTTCTTATTGTCGAACCCGATCAGGCGGTATTCTTTCACCAGTTTCGGATCAAAATTGATCTTGAGAAAAGCGTTGTTGGCAACGGCATATAAGGTTTGCGTGAATTCAGTGACCAGTATTTTTTGTGCTTCCTGCAAATTATCTATGTAAGCAAAATTGCCATTTCCTTTTTTGGATAAGGTTTCCAGTTTACTGTCTTTATAATTGCCCATACCCACTCCCAGACAGGTAAGATAGATGCCGGTTTGTTTATAACCAATGATCATTTCTTCCAGTTCCTTCTCGGTTGTTTGCCCGATATTGAAATCGCCATCTGTGGCTAAGATCACACGGTTATTTCCTTTGGGGATGAAAGATCTTTTTGCCAGATCATATGCAATCCGGATCGCACTTTCACCCGGTGTATCGCCACTGGCTACGAGCGAATCGATCACTTCATTGATCCTTTTTTTCTGAAGGCCACTCGTAGGTGGCAAAGCAACACCTACACCTCCGCCATAGGTTACAATGGTGATGGTATCCTGTTCTCTCAGGTTCTCCGTTAACAATTTAAAAGCCGATTGTAATAAGGGTAAACGATTGGGCTTATCCATCGATCCGGAAATATCGATCAGGAAAACAAGATTGGAAGGAGGGATGCTGTCGAGGTTGAGTTTAGGTGCCGTTATATTTAAGAACAAAAGCTGGTGATCGGGTTCCCATGGGCAGGAAGTTAATTTTGTTCTGCAATTGAATTGTGAGTGAGGAACTTTTTCATCCGGTTTGGTGAAATTGAAATAATTCAACATCTCTTCAATACGTACAGCATCTGTAGGCACGATCATTTCGTTACTCAGGAAACGGCGGATATTACTGTAAGAAGCTTTGTCTACATTCAAAGCAAAACCGGTTTCAGGAAATTGTTTTGCATCGATAAATTCATTTTCTACCAGGCTGTTATAGCTCTCACCCAATACGGATGACATCATCGAAAATTTTGCTTTACGGTTGGTGGTGGCAGAAGATAGTTTACCGGTATACAAATGAGCGGTAGAGGGCAACATCTTTAATACAAACGTTTGAAACTTCCTTGCATCAATAACGGTTCGAACCGATTCATATCCATCCAGTGATAAATGGATGGTATCGCTTGTGTGTGAAACAGAGATCCCGAAATTACCTTCCCGTCCGCTGTAATAAGGAAAGGCGCCGAGTGATGAGAGATGGATCTTTACCCCTTCCAATAATTTGCCACGATCATCTTTGACCTCTCCACGCAGGTAGTACTGGGCAAGGCCCCCGTGCATGGCAAGTAATGATAATAAAACCCAAATGAGCTTCTTCATTTGGCAAGGAGATTTCTATCAAGATAACGCAGAAAGCAGGCAGTTGCGTATCAACGCCTGATTATTAGCAGAAATTTAGGCATCAGAACCCGCTTCCAGCTGGTATAATTCGCGGATATTTCTGCCCAGCCCGTCATAATCCAAACCATAACCCAACACAAATTTGTTGGGAATAGAGAAACAGCAATAATCAATATTGATAGGAAACTGGGTAGCTTCCGGTTTATGCAGTAAGATGGCCACTTTGAGAGATGCCGGGTGCTGGTTACGTAATTGGGGAAGGAATTCGTTCATGGTCTTACCGGTATCAATGATGTCTTCCAGGATCACTACATGCCTGTCGGTGATATCCGTATCCAGCCCGATTGCCGTGATCACATGTCCGGTAGATTTGGTACCCTTATATGATGCCAGTTTAATAAAACAGATCTCAGCTTCAATGGAAAGATATTTGAACAGGTCCGATGCAAACATGAAGGAACCATTGAGGATCGCAATGAACAGGGGTTTCTTACCTGCATAGTCCTTATCCAGCTCCGCCGCCAGTTCTTTTACTTTTTCAAGAATAATGGTTTCGGGTAAATAGGGTACAAATGTTTTATCGTGGACCTTGATCACTGACATGTAGTGGGTATTTGCTAAGTAAACTAATGAAAATTATTTAGGCAAAGATGATTTTAAAGGTTGTACTGTAGAAAACACCATGGGTTTTAAATAGAGCTTATCGCCTGTTGAAACAGCCGCGCCCTTGCTCAAACGGTTATACTCCAGTAAATTCTCTAAACGCACACCTTCTGCCTGGCTGATCGCATGCAGGGTTTCTCCCGCCTGTACAAGATGAAAATCGTTAATGCCTTTTTTCATTTTTTTCTCAAGAAAGATCAAACGGTCGGTATCGGCAATATCCATATCTGAGAGGTCATTATACTCCAGGAGTTTGCTGAATGCGATATCAAACTGGTTGGCCATGGCGAGCAGGGAAGTGCCTTCCTGAACAAAGATCACTTTAGAATGATTAATGGTAAAAACGCCCTGCGGGTAACTTACCGGTTTAGCGTTTTGTATCGCTATTGATTCCTGATTGTCATTCTTCGACATTACCGGGCCTTCTGCAGCACTGATTTCTTTTGCAGGCGTTTGGATTACTTTATTTTCCGCTGCAGGCTGTGATAGGGTAGTGGTAACTGTGTTGAAGGATCCTCCATTCTTTTTTCTGTCCAATGCCAGTAAACTATATTGCTGCAGATTATAATCATGGATCACTTTCATTAATTTCTGCGGATAGGTAGGGCTGGTGGCATAGCCTGCTTTCTTTAATCCTTTTGCCCAGCCATCATAATCGGTAGGGTCTATCTGAAAGAGAAAAGCATAGTTGGGCCGGTTCCGTAAAAATTCAGAATGGTCTTTGTAGGAATCTTCTACGGTAGGATATACGCGGAAGCATTCTGCTTTCTCATCATCATCATGATAGGTTTTGGCACCTGTCCATTCTGTTTTGCATTTGATCCCAAAATGGTTATTCGATGTTTTGGCCAGATCGCTTTCACCTGATTGCGATTCCAGTATACCTTGTGCCAATGTAATGGAAGCAGGAATGCCCGTTCGGATCATTTCTGTCATAGCCAGCTCTTTGTAGGTTTCAATATACGCCTGTGCTTTTTCTTTCTGTGCCTGTACTGCTACAGATGCAAAAAGGCATACACTGAAAATTATTTTTTTCATCATCATTTCTTTTTGATCAGGAGCACTCCGTCCCTGATGGTCAACAATACCTGCTCGGTGCGTGGATCATTCATTACATGTTCGTTAAATGCCTGTATGGCTTTGGCATTTTTTCCGGAGATGGGTTCATTAAAAACTTCTCCGTGAAACAATACATTGTCTGCCAGAATGATTCCCCTCTCACTTAACCGCGGCACGATCAATTCGTAATAATCTATATAGGAAACCTTATCTGCATCAATAAATACCAGGTCCCAGGAATAATTCAATGTTGGAATGATCTCCCTTGCATCGCCAAGGTGCAAATGTATCTGCTTATTCTTATCTGATTTGCTAAAATTGGCCCGCGATGTGGCCGCATCTTCCTCGCGTAATTCCAAAGTATGCAGTTCTCCCTGAGCTGAAAGCCCTTCTGCCAGACACAATGCACTATACCCCGTAAAAGTTCCTATCTCTAAAACGTATGTTGGCCGGAGAATATTACTGATAAAGGAAAGAAACCGCCCCTGCACATGCCCGCTCAGCATATGGGCGTGTGGATGATCTTGCAGGGTCCGGGCATTGATCTCAGCCAGCAACCCATCTTCCGGCGAAGTAAACCGCCCTGCATAAGCTTCCACTAACTGATGAATCAACTCCATCTGCAAATATAATGAAGAAGCCACTAGCTACGAGCTTTGAGCTACTAGTGATTGGACAATTTCCCAATTTCCCAATTCAAAAATTTCCCAATTACTTACAGTCTCGCCGCATCCGAAGGCTTCGAGATCAGCCATAATCCGATGAAGGTGAGCAGGCCGTTAATGATGAGCAATTCAAGTCCCAGTTCAAAAGAACCGAATATTTCTTTCTGGTATTTGTCCATCACAAAACAGATCAGTGGTGCTGCAACACAGATATAGGGAACCAGTTTATCTTTTACAGAACGCCTCATTAAAATACCGAAGGTGAACAGACCCAATAGCGGGCCATAAGTGAAAGACGCTACTTTCAGGATCACCCCGATCATGCTCGGATTGCTGATCCATTTGAACACCATCACAAAAACCAGGAAGATGGCCGCAAAGGAAAGGTGTACACGCTGGCGCATTTTTTTCTTCTGTGCATCGGTAAGGTCAGTTCTGCGTTGCATGCCGATGATATCAATACAGAAAGTGGAAGTCAAGGCAGTGATCGCCCCATCCGCACTGGGAAATAAAGCAGAGATCAGGGCAATGATAAAGATCACCGATACAAATGGTGGCATATGTTCCAGCGCGATCGCAGGGAATAATTTATCGCCCGTAGCAGGAATATTCAGTTGTGCAGCATACAGGTAAAGTAATCCACCCAGGAACAGGAAGATCAGGATCACACTCATGAGCACAATGGACATTGAGATCACATTCTTTTGCGAATCTTTTAATGTTTTTACAGAAATATTCTTCTGCATCATCTCCTGGTCCATACCGGTCATGGTAATGGTGATGAAGGCTCCGGCCAACACCTGTTTCACAAAAAATAATTTACTGTTGGGATTGGTAAAGAAGATCTGCGAATACCCTTTCTCGTGCATCTGTTGTAAGCTATCTCCTAACCCGAGATGCAAATTGCTGAGGATATATACCACACAGATCACCAGTCCCAGTAACATACAGGTAGTCTGCAAAGTATCGGTCCATACAATGGTCTTTACCCCGCCTTCAAACGTGTAGAGAAGAATCATCATCAGGATGATCAGGGTTGTGGCCCAGAAAGGAATATTGAAACTGTTGAGAATAGCATCCTGCAGAATATTTACTACAAGGTATAAACGGGCAGTAGCACCTAAGGTTCTTGATAAGATAAAGAAGCCGGCCCCTGTTTTATACGAAGTGAAACCCAAACGGTTATTCAGGTAGTTATAAATAGAAGTAAGGTTGAGCCGGTAATAGAGGGGCAGTAATACATAGGCGATCACCAGATATCCAACCAGATAGCCCAGTGTTACCTGGAAATAGGCAAAGGATTCTTTGGCTACAGCGCCGGGCACACTCACAAAAGTTACACCGCTTAAGGAAGTACCCACCATTCCAAAAGCCACCAGCATCCAGTTACTGCTTTTGTTACCGATAAAAAAGGATTCATTGGTGCTGTTTCTGCCTGTATACCAGGCCACACCTAAGAGGATCAGAAAATAAGCTATCACAAAACTGAAAAGCAATACTGGCGACATAGGGGGTAATTAAACCGTTAATAATAGGAAATCGAAAAGTAGTAAAAATATTTCACCTATTTTGCCTTCTGTAAAACCAATTTATGGAGGTGAAAAGTATAGCCGTTTTCTGTGGCTCTAAAAGTGGCGTGAATCCCCTGTATGTGCAGCATGCAGAAGAACTTGGCCGTTTAATGGCAGCCAGGGCGATCGTGATGGTGTATGGTGGCGGTAATAAAGGAATGATGGGCGCGGTAGCCAATAGTGCCATGCAGCATGGGTGTAAAGTGATCGGTGTGATCCCGGAAGTATTATTGCAATGGGAGGCGCAGCATACAGGTATTACCGATCTGGTGATCGTGGCAGATATGCATATCCGTAAAAAAAGAATGTACGAATTATGTGATGCGGCCATCATCCTGCCCGGCGGTAACGGCACACTGGATGAATTGTTTGAAATGCTTACCTGGAACACCCTGAATATTCACGACAAAAAGATCGTGATCCTCAATACGGCAGGGTTTTATGACCACCTGATCGCGCATATTGATACCATGAGTACGGAAGGGTTTCTGTATGCCGATTGGCGGGAGCGGCTGATCGTTTGTAATGATCCGGTATCCGCTATCTCCGCGTTGGTCTGAGATACATACCAAAACCCGCACGGAATACGGGCAGGGGATCGTTGTACTGGTCGCGATAAGGTGAGTTCTTATTCTGCAGTACATCCAGC
>CBHRAM010000041.1:0-15672 GCA_966076165.1 uncultured Chitinophagaceae bacterium | reverse complement strand
TGATCAACGGAAGCAAATACACTTTACACGAGATCCGCTGGCTGGGATTTTGTGAACTGATACTCGGTATTGCCAATCTGTGGCTGATCGGTTATGGCCTGATGTTCTGGACATTTGGCTTTGGCTTCTTACATATTGTTTACGGTGTGGCCATGTGGTGGAAATACGAAAGAGCGTAAATGCCGAAAACCGAAAAGAAACCCATGAAAAATTTCATTGAAAACCTGAATAAAGTATTTGACAGCCGGGTCCGGCTGGGCATCATGAGCGCCTTGCTGGTGAATGAGGAAGTGAATTTTAACCAGTTGAAAGAGCTTATCCAGGTAACAGATGGTAACCTGGCCAGTCATTTGAAGACGCTGGAAGATGCGGCTTATATCAAAGTGAAAAAAGGGTTTATCGGCAGAAAAACAAATACAACGTATGCAGTTACCAAAGCAGGTGAAAAAGCTTTCAAATTGCACCTGGAAGCATTGGAGCTGATGATCAAAAATATTAACTGATTTTTTTTATGCATTCACTTTGAAATTCAAAGTACTTTTTTAATTTAAACCCACATATATGGAACCGTATCTTACCGACCGGCACGTTGCAAACGGCAATGGAAACAAAGCATTGATCAAAGGCATCATCACAGGCTGTCTGATCCTGTTAATGCTCATACCCACAATGTTCATCACCAGCCTTGTTAATGAGAGAGAACAACGGCAACAGGAAGTTGTAAAAGATGTAAGCAGCAAATGGGCTTCTGCACAAACGGTATCCGGGCCGTATCTTTTCATCCCTTACCTGTTAAAAAGCAAAGACAGTGATGGAAAAGAAAAACTAACCAGAGCAGACATGATCTTCCTGCCTGAAGACCTGGATGTAACCGGAACCATACTGCCTGAGCAGCGGTTACGTTCCATTTATAAAGTGCTGCTGTATAAAAGTCAAATTACCGGTAAAGGAAATTTTATTTGCTCCCTGCCGAAAGATATTGATCCCTCATCGCTCATACTTAGTGAAGCAAAGATCTGTTTGGGTATAACCGATTTTAAAGGGATCGAAAATAAAATTGATATTCAGGTTAACGGCAACAGTTATGCTCTAACACCGGGTTTACCGGCGGACCTGGTTGATTCAGTAGGCTTATCCGCACCGGTTAATCTTACAAAAGAAGATATGGGCAAACCCATTTCTTTTAACCTGGCGATGCAACTAAAAGGAAGTGGGCGGCTGCATTTTCTTCCTCTGGCAGGCAACAGCCGGTTTACGGTGAAGTCGAGCTGGCCGGATCCTTCCTTTGACGGAAATACCCTTCCCGGGGAAAGAGAGATCAGTGACCGGGGTTTTACAGCAAAATGGGTATTTAACAAAGCAAACCTTCCGTATACAACTACCCTCAGAAATGAAAAGATCAATAAATACGTAACCAATTTTGGTATCAGTATGCTGCAACCGGCTGATCAATATGCGAAAACAACGCGTAGTGTAAAATATGCCATCCTGATCATCGGTCTTAGTTTTGCACTTTTCTTTATCATAGAGCTGATGCAAAAAAATCCGCTGCACCCTGTTCAATATATATTGGTAGGACTGGCACTGGTTATTTTTTACAGCTTGTTGCTGTCGATCAGCGAATTCCTTTTATTTGACCAGGCTTACCTCATAGCGGCAGCGGCAACTGTATCTTTACTTACCCTATATGCCAAAGCCCATTTTAAAAGCTGGGGAACGGCCGGTATTTTTGCCCTGGTGATCGGAGGGCTTTATGGGTTTATTTTTATCCTCATCCGTTTGGAAGATACCGCATTACTGGTAGGCAGTATTGGCCTGTTTATCGTATTAGCGTTGGTAATGTACGCAAGCAGAAAAATAAATTGGTACCAGTCTTCACGCCTGGAACAAAACTTCGCAAACTAAGTATCAGAATACTCATTCTGTAAAATTGAAATCTATGAAATGGTTTAAACGTTATGGGTGGGTTTACATACCTATACACCCGACAGGTGCTTTGGTAACAGCCGCAGCTATTGTATTTCTGATGCCTGTTTTTATGGCCATCATCAGAAACGGGCATTCCGTTTCCGATGACCTTTACAAACTCTTCGTTTACAGCAGCTGCACCGCTTTCTGGTGGAAATGGATCGCCGATAAAACTTCAACCCAACAACATGAAACAGAACTCCCTTCCTAAAGCCTTTCAATATGCATTTGCCGGTATCGGCCATTTTTTGCTGAACGACCGCAACGGGCATATTCATATCCTGATCGCCTTACTGGTAACCACTGCAGGCTGGTTCTTTGGGATCTCATTGCAGGAGTGGTGCATGGTTTTACTATGCATGGGCCTTGTGATCAGCCTCGAAATGGCCAACCATGCATTGGAAAAATTGTGTGATGCCGTGCATGAAGCGCATCATCCACTCATTAAAATTGCGAAAGATGTAGCGGCTGGTGCTGTTCTATGGTCGGCAATGATCAGTGTTATCATTGGCCTGTTGATCTTTCTTCCTAAAATATTTTCATAATGACCTATTTCAAAATATCGCCGCTCAGCAAAATGCTGCTATTGTCCATCGGCTTTTCCATGTCGCTGCTACTCGTCCGGATGATCTATGCAGAATCCCTGGATTATTCATTTTATGTATGGAACAGTTTCCTGGCAGCGATCCCTTATGCGGTGAGTACGCAGTTAGAGAAATTAAAAAAGATACATGCCGGAGCCGTTTTGTTGCTACTCATCTGGCTCTTGTTTTTCCCCAATGCCCCCTATCTCATCACAGATATTTTTCACTATGAAAAACGTTTTCCCGTTCCTTTCTGGTATGATCTGATACTCGTGATCATCGGTGCATGGAACGGGCTGATACTGGGTATGGCTTCTTTGATGAACGTAGAAAAATTCTTAGCACAACACCTGAAGCCTTTATGGGTAACGGTCTGTGAATGCTTCAGCCTCATACTATGCAGTTACGGAATTTTTATTGGCCGGTTCCTTCGTTTCAACAGTTGGGATGTGGTCAGCGACCCACGTTCCTTACTCTACACCTCTGCTCACCATGTACTGGTTCCGCAGAACTATGCCAAGCTCTGGGCATTTACTTTATTGTTTGCTGCTTTATTAGGTGTGATCTATTTTACCTTAAAAAAATTACCGCTGATATTAGCTCCGGCTAAAAACAGATAGGAACATTGATAAAAGAAAAAGCGCATAGAGAATCTCTATGCGCTTTTGTGTTATAAAAAATTCCGATTAAAAATCAAATCCTAACGCAAAATACCAAACCGGTTTACCAATAAAGACCCCTTTCATGGGCCATCCTGCATCCAGTTTCATAAAGTAACCGAGTAAGGTACTGCGTACACCAAATCCATACCCACCCGCAAAAGGCCCGAGGCCACCGGCATCAACCCTTACCAGTATTGGTGAGTTCTGTTGTGTGTACACTACACTTGGCCGGGTAATACCATTGTATTTACCATTCCATGCAGAACCCAGGTCTAAGAACTGCACTAATTGAAAATTACGTAAGAAAGCATTATTGATCGGACGATTGATCAATGTGGAGAAGATCGGGAAACGGAACTCACTGTTCATCACAAAGGCATTATTACCGTTGGCGATGTTCTGATTATATCCGCGCATATTCAGCGTCAACGACTGGAATGCATAGGTCTGATCTGCAGCAGGTTGATTCTGGTTAAACTTAGGGCTCACCCATCCATCCACACCTCCTAAATAGTAAACGATCTTTTCTCCGCCCCATGAGAAATCACCGGCTACACGTCCTGCCCAGATAAAGTTGCGGTAGATCTTATGATAGTACCTTCCGTCGAAACCAAGGTTCAGCGTGGCTTTCCCGTTATTGAGTGCCGTTTTGAAAGTTGGCATATTTACATCCAGGTACACTTTATAGCGAAGGCCATTCCAGATATTCTGTGTGGGATTGATCGTGTTATCATGTACATATTCCAGACGGGAAACAATGAACTTGGTTACGGTATCATTATACTTTAATGCATTGGCATCTGGTAAACCAGAGTTATTATCATACGGACGAAGCACTCCCCTGTCTGTTCTGAGGCCGATCGTTGCGCGTAAACTCCTTACTTCATCAAAAGGATAAGAAACATTTGCCTGGTAAAGATTGGTGTACAGCATCGTGTTGAAGCTGGTGGCAAAGAAATTGCTTACGTTGCTTCTGTAATAAGTAAGTCCCCAGTCGAATCGTTTACGAAGGTTCTGATACGTAAAGAATACATCTTTATCGCTCAGGTTGGTTCCGAAACGGATACCTCCTACAAACTTGGTATCTTCCATCAGATCACTCACGCCTACACGGAACGTAAAATTGAAATCGGTTCCGTTGTTCAGTTGTATCGGGCCCGAACCGCCTGCATAAGGCTGGTAGCGGTTGATGAGTACATTATTGGTAAATCCGCTTAATACATAATCGGAACTGAATTTAAGCCTGTAATCAAACAACTTTGATTTGCTGAGTACCGAGGCCTTTGCCTGCTGGTTATTGAGTATGGCTTTGTTTTGTAAGGCTGCAGCAGCACTATCCGGTTTTTCATCGGCAAACTCGTTCTGGAAAAAGTCTTTCACTTTTTTAACCGTATCGGCTGCCGCTTTTTTATTGTAGATGATCGCTCTGCCATCAATGGCTTTTTTCTCGGCGGTTACTTTGCGCACATATTCTGTGGGACGGGCACTTACATTTCTTTTGGTCAATGCCTGCTCATCCACTTTTAATTTATAGAGGAATTTAAAATCACCTTCTCTTCTCACTTCACTCACCGTTCCGTTATTACCCGCGATCCGGGTTTCCAGTAAAGAGCTTTGATAGTTGGTGATAGGGAATGTATACGTAGAATCTTTATATACCTGGAAATAGCTCACACTATCCGGCTCCTGTTTTTGCCAGGCACGAAGCGTGGAATCAAACTCTTTCAAAGAAGGATTACGTAATAATTCATCTCCTATATAATACAGGGTATCCAATCCATTCCGTTGTGTGGCAAAGAAACCTGCCCAACGGTTACCGATCCCGTTCTCATCGGATGCATAAGTAAAGTGATTGGTATTGTACTGCATCGGGTAACGGGCATTACCGAATTTCACATTGGTAAGCTGCGTGAGCTGCTTGATCTTGCTGTCGTTCAGGATATCCGTCATGTAAATATTAAAGCGGTATTTACTTGGCAACACCGTATCATTACTCGGCGCATTCGGATCAGGGCGGTTAGAAGAGAAAATGATACCCGTTTTATTAGGGAAGGCAACAAACGTAGGATCCAGGTCATCATACACATCATTGGTGATCTGTGTGAGTTTCTGCTCTTCAATTTTATAGGTATAAATATCCGAGTGGCCATTCTTTACGGCACTCATCACCAGTGTATTGGCATCCAGCATAAAGCTGGCATCCAGGATCTGGTCAACACCGGTGATCTCCTGTTTGTAACGTTTGTATTTGGCTAGGATATCGTAAACAAACATTTTCATTTTTCCATTCTCCCAGTAAATGGTCAGTAACCTTGTGCCTTTGCCATCCCAGGCAAGGATCGGGTAATTGGGATTGATATCACCCACATTGGTTCTTACCCCCACTTTCAATAAGGTTCTGGAATCATAGAAATTCTCCATCAGCTTAACACTGTACTGGCCTTTTCTGAATTCCACTACACCATAGGTTGAACTTTTTGGGTTGGGATTTGCCTGAAAACGGAAATAATCATTTTTAGAAACATCTTCCGAAACCACCATCTGTCCTTTAGGCTGGTTACGTCGCTGGCGGATATCCTGTGAATACAGTTGCTGTTCATACTGCATGAAATCTGACAACACTTCTTTGAACTTTCGCTTACAAACCCGTAAGCAGGCATTGTTGAGGTTCTTATAAATACGTGCGAGATATAAGAGGTAAGTGATATTTTCTTTGCGGTATTTTTCGCCGATATAATTCCAGAAAGCATGACCTGCCAGTTGTGGTTTTTCAAAAGCAAACTGGTAAAAAGAATTGTAGCGTCCGCCAAGGATCGCACTTTTCAGTTCATCATCTCTTTCTGTGCTCCAGCTTTCACCGGCATAAGCCACATATCCGTCAACCAGCCATTTCGGAAGATCAAGCAGGGCCTGGTTACTGGCAAATTCGCCGATATCATCTCCAAACAATAAATTATCCGTTAATACTTTGGCAATGCCTTCACGTACCTGGCGTTTCAGGTGTTCGTGGTTACCGTCAAAATACACCACCAGTTTATTGTTCACCAGTTTGGTAACCCCCCCCGAGTTCTGCCAGTCGCTACCCAGACCGATATTGCTGCTTTTGTAATCGTTATAGTCGTTATACACAACAATATTGGCCCTGCGCTGTAAAGAGTATTCAATAAAATTTTCAATGGAACGCAGTTCGTCTTCTGCCACCTGGGCCACAAATTTGCCCAGCTCTACACCACCCTGTGAGATATAGGTATTGAAATTGGGGGACTGATAAAATTTCCACACAAATTTTTTATGCTGAACACGGTTTTTTCCAAACTCCACCGAGTTTACCTGCGCCATGGTTAGGAACGGGAAAAGAAAAAAGGCAAAAACCATCCATTTAGCGATTCGATTCAATTGCATATCCGAACTTTAGTGTTTTAAAATTAGTCATTTACCATTAAAAGCAGGTAAAAATACAGTTATGATCAAGGTCAAGTTCTTTACATTCAGTCCCGTACACGAAAATACCTACCTACTATACAACGAACAGGGCAAAGCTATTATAATAGATACCGGATGTTACTTCAGCGCTGAACAGGAAACGTTAAAAAATTTCATAAAAGATACGGGCTTAACCCCCGAAAGGTTGCTGAACACCCATTGTCATCTGGACCATGTTTTTGGCAACAAATGGGTGCATGATACCTGGGGGCTGGAAATGTGGCTGCATCCCGATGAAGAGCAGATGTTGAAACTGGCGCCTTTATCAGGCGAAAAATGGGGTTTGCCTTTTGATAATTACAAGGGCCCCCTGCATTTTCTGAACCATGGAGATCTCGTAAAACTGGGTGAAGATGAATTGAAAGTGCTGCTCACTCCCGGCCATTCTCCCGGCAGCATCTGCTTTTACTGCGAGAAACAAAAGATCCTGATCGGTGGTGATGTGCTTTTCCGCGAAAGTATTGGCAGAACAGACCTTCCCGGTGGCGACCATGCTACCCTGCTCAAAAGTATCCGCGAGCAGTTATTTGTACTGCCGGATGATGTGGTGGTCTACTCCGGTCATGGAATGCCCACTACCATTGGTTATGAAAAAAGAAACAACCCGTTCTTACAGTAAGATC
This sequence comes from uncultured Chitinophagaceae bacterium, assembly GCA_966076165.1. GTDB lineage: Bacteria > Bacteroidota > Bacteroidia > Chitinophagales > Chitinophagaceae > Sediminibacterium. The sequence goes on along the minus strand of CBHRAM010000041.1, from coordinate 8,352 downwards.
AGTTTTGGGCGATCTTGTCGTAGGCCATGATAAAAATGGCACCAAGGTTTTTATGCGGAGGAATATAATCGTCGAATTTATCCCTGTAACCCGCGCCAACCCTTACCTGTACGTTTTTCCAGAGTTCTTCCCAGTTAAGGTCCTTACCAAGACGTAACCTGTCGGTAATGGCATCGATCAGGCTCTGGTTTACCACACCTGCGGCTACCTGTTTGGAAGAGATGATCTGCGCAGAAGGGCAGATCTTTAAAATATCATTCAGTTTTTGGTAGCCCCCGCAACTGCCCAATAATACCAGTTTGGCACCATGCGGCAGGCGGTTAATGGTTTCCTGGAGATAATAACTATGTCCCCGATGTATCACGATACTGGGCGAAAGGTTATTTTCTTCGAGATAGCTGATCAGGCTGTCCTGCGCCTGTATATCCAGTTCCTGTTTTTCATCCAGCGGCAGGTTGGCATAGATCGTAACGGGCGAACTGCCTTTGGTTGAATTGATCTCTACCCAATTGGGCTTACGGATGATCTTCCAGGCAGGATTATTGAAACGCGCCATAAAAGCCCCGAAATAGTTGACCGCATCCTTATCACCATAAGAAAACTGCTGGATGATGACACGGCCCGAACTGTCCTGCAGACTGGTTCTTGGCATTTTATACACAGGGGCAATCCCAAACTTCGCAGCGATATCGATCTTATTCACCGAATCCATGGAAAGAAAGACCGTATTGAGCAAGTCATAAATGATCTCCCCTCTTTTATTCTTTTGTTGTTGATTGGCTGCCAGGTTTGCCTGCACCTGTTCCAGGATCAGTTTACGGATCTTGGGGTTATAGATACTGGCATAGGAATCTGCCACATCCACCGCATCTTCCAGTGTTCTGTTCGATTCCAGGCCATTCACAAAATTCTTCATGAGGTCTTCAGCAGCGCTGCGGTCCATCCGGCTAAGGAAATTATCCAGTGTATTATACGCTGCGCACATCTTGATGAACTTCTTGTAATAATCATTGTGCAGCAGCATCAGCAAACTGTCTGATCGTGGAACCGTCATTCGCTGAAAGATCCTTGGATACACCCCCACCACAAAACTCGAGGTATAGATCTCTTCTTCCGCTACAACGGCCAGGTAGTACAGTTCTTCTGCATTCAGTTCTTCCAGTTTTTTAAAGCGGATATTCTCATTGCGTTCATCATGCAGGGCGTTGATCTCATTAATGTACAGGTCAATTCCTTTTGATTTCAGTTTATTGGTTAAAGCAACCACACCCATCGGTGTATCGCCCTGCTGCATACGTTGGGTATAATCGATCCTTGTCTTCACCAGTAATTTATAATACCCCGCAGCAGAATCGTTGGCCACCAGGGGCATGATAGAATCGAGCGTGATCTTTCCGTGATAGAGATTATCCAGAAAGGGGAAATACATTCTTCCGGTTTGCATCAGAGATAACCTGCCGAGGATCTGGACCAATGGGTGGTTTACCGACTGGATCTTTCTTCCCAATGCATTGGGTACTGCGGCATAGGAGTAAAACTCTTCCTGGTTTTGAAAAGCCGCTTTGATGATCAGGCTATCCGCGTAACGGTTGTTCGGATAGTCGGTAAGGATCTTCATCAATTTATCGGGGTTCTTCTGACAGGCTTTTAAGACCATCGCATCTGCCGAAGTGCGTACCCCGGAATTTTCTTTAAGGGCATAATTGTCCATGAGAATGCTGCCCACTTCCGGTTCATTATCGATCAGAATGGTATAGATAGAATTACCTGCAAACTCTGCTTTTACCGCTTCTTCATAAGCGTTGATCAAAGCGGGAAGCAGGGCGGGTGTGATCACACGGGCTCGGTAAGAAGAAAGATAGCCGGTAAGCACTTCATTGATACTTCTGAGCCATTTGAATTTGCCGTTATCATTCAAAGAAGAATCCAGCTCGATCCGGGCACGAAGATTGTTGATGCGCACTTTGATGGAATGGTTAATGGCCATATCCAGTTTTGCATCGCCGGTTACCGGAAAGAGGTTATCGGCATTCTTACCCAGTTTCTCTATTAACCCAAGCGAACGAAGGATCTGGTCGTGATGGTAGAACCTCGCATCCGGAATAGCGGGCATGGCCAGCTCTTCCTGCGAAAAAACAGACAACACCATAAAAACAGCCAAAACAGAGGTACAGATCTTCTTCATTTGCATAGAAGGGACAAAAATACTGCCATTTATGGCAAGACAAGCTTTTTAGCCCTTGTTCCGTTAACAATAACATAATAAAGGCAAATACCCGAATTGCGGTTCTTTAAAATTAATTTTGTGTAAACATTAGGTTAACATGGAAGGAAATCCAAGGAAGATTTTGATTGCAGATGACGAGCCGGACATCCTGGAAATTGTAAGTTATAACCTCGGCAAAGAAGGTTATGAGATCTATACTGCCAAAGATGGCAATGAAGCCATTGAAAGGGCCAAACAATTGCACCCGGACCTGATCATACTGGATATTATGATGCCTAAAAAAACAGGTGTGGAAGTATGCCAGATCCTTCGTTCCCAACCCGTTTTTCAGGAAACACTGATCATATTCCTGACCGCCTTAAGCGATGAAGCCTCACAGATCAAGGGCCTGGAAACCGGTGCGGATGATTATGTGAACAAGCCTATCAGTCCCAAAGTACTGGTAAGCCGTGTAAATGCCCTGTTCCGCAGAACCAATAATAACAAGGAAACCGGTAAAAGCATCCAGTTGGGCAATATCAATATTGACCCCGTAAAATTCCTGGTAACCATCGACAATCAGGAAGTGATCCTTGCCAAAAAAGAATTTGAATTATTATACCTGCTGGCTTCCCGCCCGGGTCGTGTTTTTTTACGCAACGAGATCCTCTCCCAGGTATGGGGCAACGATGTGATCGTAGGCGACCGCACCATTGACGTACATATCCGTAAAGTAAGACAGAAACTCGGCGTGGATTGTATTACTACGGTGAAGGGTGTGGGGTATAAGTTTGAAATGTGAGTTATTTGTCCATGGACGATAGACCATAGTCCATAGTAAAAACTAACTTGCAGCAAATGTCTATGGACTATCGGCCATGGACCATGGACAAAAAATGTTTACAACCAAAAATTTCTCCCCCCAGCAGCTCTCCGCTTTTACAGCGCTGATCTTATCGGTGCCGATTGCTTTGGGGATCTGGTTTATCCGGCCCGACTGGATCATTGCCCTGGTTTCTTTTGTGGTCACGTTTATCGGCAGTTATTTATTGATCCGGTTTGTGCTGGAATCCTTTATTTACCGGAAGATCAAGCTCATTTATAAATTCATTTACCAGACAAAAGCTTCCAAGCGTGAAGAGACCTACTATAAATATATCCTTCCACAGAAAGGGATCGATGAGGTAAGGGAAGATGTGGAACAATGGGCCGAACAAAGAAGTGCAGAGATCGAATTGCTGAAGAAGAATGAGGCTTACCGGAAAGAGTTTTTACAGAATCTTGCCCACGAATTCAAGACACCCATTTTTGCGATACAGGGTTATGTAGATACATTACTCAATGGTGCTATTGATAACCCGGATGTAAAGATCCGCTTTTTGGAAAATGCGGCAAAGAATGTAGACAGGATGGTGAACCTGGTAGAAGACCTGGATGAGATCTCGCGACTGGAAAGCGGGCAACAGCCTTTGTACAAGGAGAATTTTGTGATACAGGATATGATCCGGGAAACATTTGAAAGCCTGTCCATCAAGACCGGCGCAAAAAATATTAAATGCAGTATTAAAAAAGGATGTGAATCGCCCATTACCGTTTTCGCCGATAAAGAAAAGATCAGGCAGGTGATCATTAACCTCTTATCCAATGCCACCAAATATGGCAAGCAGGATGGCAGTATTGTAGCGAGTATCTATAAGACCGATGGCCGTCATGTGCTTATTGAGTTGAGTGATGACGGTATCGGCATTTCCGAAGAACATCTTCCACGCATTTTTGAACGGTTTTACCGGACCGACCGTGGCCGCAGCCGTGATGTGGGTGGAACCGGTTTGGGACTGGCCATCTGTAAACATATTGTGGAAGCCCATGGGCAGACCATGCATGTACGAAGCAAGCTGGATGTGGGAACAACCATTGGATTTACGCTGGAAACCCGAAAGGACTAAGGAATATTGAATATTGATCAAGAAATAGTGAATGACAAAGTGAAAAAGAGCAGAAATCCGTCATTTTTATCACATATACGAAAATCAAATCTGTTCAATGTTATCTAATCATTAATTATTGGGGGTACAGGGACTTTCGGGCTCATAATACTAATTTTGCCAAAATTTCTTCCATATGGGAATCAATAACTTCGGTCGTTTTTTCATGCCAAAGAATAAAGTGTTCTACGAATTGTTTGAAGACGTAGCCGAGAAAGTACACGAAATGGGTATCAAGCTGAAAGAAATGGTAAGCGAACCCGATCCAAATAAAAGAGCCGCTGTTCTTGCCCAGATCGAAGACCTGGAACATAAGAATGATGATAATACCCACCGCATTTTTACCGAATTAGGAAGAAATTTTATCACACCATTTGACAGGGAGGACATACACTACCTGGCAACCGCGCTGGATGATATCTGTGATTATATCTATGCCTGCTCTAAAAAGATCAATTTTTATAGCGTTAACCCTAACGATACCGGTATCCAGAAAATGGCCGATCTGATCTTACAGGGGTCTATCGAGATCAAAAAAGCAGTATTTGGCCTGCGTGATATGAAGAACCTCCGCGAAATGACCGAAGCCATGGTAAAAGTGAACAGTATCGAGAACCAGGCCGATGATGTTTTTGATATGAGTATTGAAATGCTGTTCCAGCAGGAAAATGATTTCAAAGAAGTGATCAAGAAAAGAGAGATCTACCAGGTAATGGAGATCGTTACGGATAAATGTGAAGATGCAGCGAATGTGATCGAATCCATCATTATCAAATACGCATAGTCTGTAAATTAAAAATTAATAATTAGAAATTAAAAATTGGGCTTTCGAAGAACGAAATCCGGTTAAACACTTCTTCAATTATTAATTATTAATTTCTAATTTTTAATTATTTCTATGTTCACGTTACTCATCATCATCATAGTTCTCGCTTTCATCTTCGACTATATCAATGGTTTTCATGATGCGGCCAATTCCATTGCTACGATCGTTTCTACGAAAGTACTGACCCCTTTTCAGGCGGTGGTATGGGCAGCATTTTTCAATTTTGCAGCCTTCTTTATTTCAAAATACATATTTAAGGAATTTGGTATCGGTAACACGGTAGCCAAATGGGTACACCCTGAATTTATTACCCTGCAGGTGATCCTCGCAGGTATCATTGCCGCGATCATCTGGAACCTGATCACCTGGTGGTTTGGGATCCCCTCCAGTTCTTCCCATACCTTAATGGGTGGTTTTGTGGGTGCGGCATTGGCTAATGCACATGGTTTTAGTCAGAATGGTGTGGATGTGATCAACTATGCGAAAGTGGTGCCTACATTCCTGTTCATCTTTTTTGCACCGCTGATCGGAATGTTCATCGCATTCTTTATTACGATACTGATTGTACACCTTTGCAAACGATCGAACCCGTATAAGGCAGAGAACTGGTTCAAACGTTTACAGTTAGTATCATCTGCGGCTTTCAGCCTGGGACATGGTGGCAATGATGCACAGAAAGTAATGGGTATCATTGGTGCGGCCATGATCTATTATGAAGGAACCAAGGGCAACCATATGGATTTTAACCAGTTCGTATCACAATATGGATGGGTTCCGTTTACCAGCTTTCTGGCTATCGGTTTAGGTACCATGAGCGGTGGATGGAAGATCGTAAAGACCATGGGAACCCGTATCACCAAAGTAACACCGCTGGAAGGTGTGGCAGCAGAAACTGCCGGTGCCATTACCTTATTCCTCACAGAACATTTTAAGATCCCCGTGTCTACCACACATACCATTACCGGTTCTATCATTGGCGTGGGCGCCACCAAGAGGCTGAGCGCTGTAAGATGGGGCGTAACCGTTAACCTCTTATGGGCATGGGTAATGACCATTCCTATTTCGGCCATCCTTGCGGCAATTGTATATTATATTCTTCGACTGTTTATTTAAGCTCAGCACTTTATCATAACTCTTTACCGCGCCCTTGCGCCTTTGCGAGAAATTTTTACACGCAAAGACGCAAGGGCGCAGTTTTATTTATAGATGCTGTTAAAGAAAGCCCGTCTCACAGAATAAATTTTATCCGCTTATCTTGCAGAAAATAAAATGGCATGGCAAAAATATTGGTAACAGGCGGTTGCGGTTATATCGGTTCTCATACGATCGTTGATCTGGTTGAGCATGGATTTGATGTGATATCAATTGATGATAATTCGCGCTCTACTGCATATGCCATGGCGGGTATTGAAAAGATCACGGGTAAAAAGATCAAGAACTATAAAGTTGACCTGAAGAATTTTGATGAAACACGTGCCGTGTTCCAGGAAAATCCGGATGTAAGCGGTGTGATCCATTTTGCAGCGTACAAAGCCGTGGGTGAATCGGTTGCCGAACCCATACAGTATTACGAGAACAATATCTTCGGCCTGATCAATCTCTTAAAATGTGTACAGGAATTTGATGTGCCTGATTTTGTGTTTTCTTCTTCCTGTACGGTATATGGCAACCCCGATACGATCCCTGTTACAGAAACATCCCCTACAAAAAAAGCAGAATCTCCTTATGGTGCCACCAAACAGATGGGGGAACAGATACTGGAAGATTTTACAAAATCAACAACCCAGACTTCTGTTATTTTATTAAGGTACTTCAACCCTGTTGGTGCACATCCATCCATATTACTCGGTGAAACCCCCATTGGTAAACCACAGAACCTGGTACCGGCCATCACCCAAACAGCCATTGGCAAAATGGCTAAAATGCATGTGTATGGAGCCGATTATCCAACCCGGGATGGCAGTTGTTTGCGCGACTATATTCATGTGTGCGATATCTCACACGCCCATACTTTGGCGATACAATATCTTGCTGCCGGGAAGAATAAAACCAGCTGCGATATCTTTAACCTCGGAACCGGTGATGGCGTTACCGTTCTGGAAGCCATTAAAACTTTTGAAGAAGTAAGTGGTGTAAAACTGAATTATGAGATAGGACCACGCAGGCCGGGTGATGTGATCGCCATCTATGCCAATAATAACCTGGCCGTAACAGAATTAGGTTGGGAAATCAAATACAGTCTCAAAGATATGATGAAGACCGCCTGGGCCTGGGAACTGAAAATAAAAGAGGCAGAAGAAAAAGTGAAAAGCAATTAATTTCTGCCACAGCATTCAGACAGGTCCGTTACTCTCTGAATACTGTGGCATTTCTTTTGAATCAATTACGATTGATTCGCCATTTTGGCCGTATTCTCCGCCATTTGTAAGGATTCAATAAACTCATCAATATCTCCATTGATCACCGCATCCAGGTTATAAGATGTTAAGCCGATACGATGGTCGGTAACCCGGCCCTGTGGCCAGTTATAAGTGCGGATCTTGGCGCTTCTGTCTCCCGTGCTCACCAATGTTTTACGCTGGCGCGATATTTCATCTTCCTGTTTACGCACCTGCTCTTCGTATAATTTGGTACGCAACATGGTCATGGCTTTTTCGCGGTTGCCTAACTGAGAACGTTCTGTCTGGCAAACCACCACCACCCCTGTGGGAATATGGGTAAGGAATACTTTTGTTTCTACTTTGTTTACGTTTTGTCCGCCGGCACCACCACTTCGCGCAGTCTCCATTTTCACATCGCTCTCTTTCAGTTCAAAATCCACTTCTTCTGCTTCGGGCATCACCGCAACGGTTGCGGCAGAAGTGTGCACACGGCCCTGTGTTTCCGTATCCGGCACCCTTTGTACACGGTGAACACCACTTTCAAATTTCAGGGTTCCATATACATCTTCACCTGTTACTTCCAATATCACTTCTTTATAACCACCTACGGTTCCTTCACTTTCACTAACGATAGCTGTTTTCCAACCCTTGCGTGAGCAATAGCGGAGGTACATACCCAACAGGTCGCCTGCAAACAGGCTGGCTTCATCGCCACCGGTACCGGCACGGATCTCGAGGATGGCATTTTTATCATCCTGCGGATCTTTGGGTATCAATAGTTTGGTCAGGAATTTTTCAAGAATGGTCTTTCTTTCCTCCAGGGCAGGCAGCTCCATTTTAGCCAGTTCCCTCATTTCTTCGTCGGTACTGCTTTGTGCTTCTTTGGCAAACTGGTACTCGTCCAGCAGTTTCCGGTACTCCTCATAAGGCTGCACGATCTTTTCCAGGGAACGG
>CBHRAM010000040.1:0-15742 GCA_966076165.1 uncultured Chitinophagaceae bacterium | reverse complement strand
TACGAAAGCACGGGCTATTTCTCGAGGATCGTTTCAGATTATCTGTCGCAATCTACTTTACTCAAACCTTTCTATCAACATACGCCGGATCTGGAAGGTATCAAAGCGTCCATCCGGGCAAGACAATCCTTCCCCAATAACAGGGCATTGCTGGTGGATGTATTGGCGCAGCAATATGCCAATATTGAGCTGTCGGAAAAATTGAAGAATAACCTCAGCTTACTGGCTGATAAAAACACGTTCACCGTAACCACCGCGCACCAACCCAATATCTTTACCGGGCCACTCTATTTTATTTATAAGATCCTGCATGCGGTAAAACTGGCCAAGGAACTGAGTGCCGAAATGCCGCAATACAAATTTGTTCCCGTTTATTATATGGGAAGTGAAGATGCAGACCTGGATGAACTGGGTTATGTAAATGTAGGCGGACAAAAACTGGTTTGGGAAACCAAACAAACCGGCGCAGTTGGCAGGATGAAAGTAGATAAGGGCTTATTGAAACTGATCGATACCATTTACGGACAGGTAGGTGTACTGCCATTCGGAAATGAATGGATCGATCTGTTGAAGCGATGTTATAAAGAAGGAACCACCATTCAGCAAGCCACCTTGGAATTAGTGAATGCATTATTCGGAGAATATGGATTGGTAGTACTGGTACCTGATAATGCTAAACTGAAAACTGCTTTCCATAGTGTGATTGAGAAAGAATTGAAGGAAGGGTTCTCTCACAAAGCCGTTGCAGGCACCATTGAGCAGTTGGGAAAAAATTACAAAGTACAGGCAGGAGGCAGGGATCTTAACCTGTTCTACCTGATTGATGATAAGAGAGAGAGGATTGAAGTACAAGATACAAAGTATGAAGTACGAACCTTAGGATTGACATTCACACAGGATGAGATCCTGCAGGAATTAGCAGAACATCCGGAAAGATTTAGTGCCAATGTAATACTGCGTGGCGCATTTCAGGAAATGGTTTTACCCAATATCGCTTTTATAGGCGGGGGAGGAGAACTGGCTTACTGGATGGAACTGAAAAATGTATTTGAAGCCGTACAGATTCCCTATCCGGTTCTTTTATTGAGAAACTCATTTCTGGTAAGAACCAAAGATCAGGCCGATAAATGGCAGAAACTGGGTTTTACGGATATAGATCTTTTTAAAGAAGCGCTTGCACTCATCAATACTTTGGTGAAACGCGAAAGTGATCACCAGTTAAGCCTTACAAAAGAATTGCAGCAGGCGCATGATTACTATGCGCAATTGCGGACCCTTACTGATGCGGTTGATAAAACCTTATCAGAACATTTGCTTTCGCTGGAAAAGAAAGCCATCAAACGTTTAACGGAGCTGGAAAAAAAACTACTCCGCGCAGAACGGTTGAAATATGATGTGCAACAAAAACAGATCAGCAAGATCAAACAGGATCTGTTTGCCAATAACAGCCTGCAGGAAAGGCTTGATAATATTTCCGTCCATTACGGGACTTACGGCGCAGCATGGATACAAATGATCTACGATGTTTCCACCGGCCTCAATAAAGGCTTCGGGATCGTAACTATCTAACCCTCTGTGAAACTCCATCCCTCTGTGCCCTCTGTGTTAAAAAAATAGCAGAAACATTTCGAAATAACATCTTACCAGTTTCTTAACAACAGTTGGTCGCATAATTGTATCTACTCAGTAATACATTATTTCACCAACTAAACCATTCCCGGCGATAGAATTCTACCTGATCTGTTAACCGTTTAATCATCAGTTATGAATGCTATTGCGAGAATTGTATTATTTGCAGGAGTCCTTTTTCTGTCAATGGAAAAAAGCGTTGCACAAACCCATCCCTATCATTTTGAAGCCGGTATCAATACCGGCACGCTTCTTTACCAGGGCGATCTGGTGAGAAGCCCGGCGGGTTCTTTAAAGGGAGCAAAGCCTATGCTGCAGCTGTGGCTGGCCAAACCATTTACACCCTATTTATCCTGGCGGGCTTCTTTATTGCTGGGTTCTGTGAGTGCAGATGAGTCCCGTTTCAGTACACCTTCCTGGAAGCAATTGCGTAATTTTTCTTTCAACACACCTGTTACAGAATTCAGTGCCAGCTTGCAGTATAATTTGTATGGGGATAACGGACAGGAAACCTATCATACACTTACGCCATATTTATTGGCAGGCGCGGGAGTAAGTCTTTTAAATGTTAAACGCGATTGGAGCCGTCTGGATACCACAGCGTTCAGCAGCAAATCACAAACACAAACCGGATTGGGTACCGATACCCTGCATGCTTTACCAAGGGTGCTGCCGGTAATACCTGTGGGAGCCGGTGTAAGATGGATGGTTACACCAAGGTTTTCTGTTAATGCAGAAGCTACGATGCGTTTTAGTTTTTCAGATTATATCGATGGGTTCAGTTATGCGGCTAACAGTAAAGCAAAGGATAACTATTACAGTTTATCAGTAGGTGTGAGTTGGGTGTTGGGGGGTGACTGGGTGAAGTGTCCAAGGGTAAAGAAGTGATGAGTAAATAAACTATTCATCAAACCCATTCGGCCAATCTTTTTTCAGGCCGCCTACTTTGGCACTTACTTCATGACCGAGTTCCTGTTTATAGTGGGCCACAGCGGCGGAGATCTTGGCATCACTACAGCCGAGGATCTGTGCGGCAAGGATACCGGCATTTTTGGCAGCATTCAATGCAACAGTGGCAACGGGTACGCCATTGGGCATCTGTAAAATGGACAGCACAGAATCCCAGCCATCAATGGAGTTGGAAGATTTGATCGGTACACCAATTACCGGCAATGTGGTGATCGATGCCACCATGCCCGGCAAATGCGCCGCACCACCCGCCCCGGCGATGATCACTTTTAGTCCGCGCTCTTTTGCAGTAGTAGCATAGTCTACCATACGCAAAGGCGTACGATGGGCAGATACAACCGTTAATTCAAACGGGATCGCAAACTGTTTCAGGATATCGGCGGCTGCCTGCATAATGTTCAGGTCGCTGTCGCTTCCCATGATAATGCCTACAAGTGGAGTGGTAGTTGCCATAGCTGGTGGTTGGATGCTGGATGCAAGATACTCGATTTTTACAAAGTTGACTACTTGCCCAAAAAACTGCGCCTTTGCGCCTCTGTGTGAGATTTTTTTACACGCAGAGGCGCAGAGAAGATTTTTTTTAGATAGATACTAAGAAGGGATCCCCGTTGTCTAATTCACATCTTTTCCTTCCTTCAACATACCGATCATTTTTTCAAGATTGGCTTTGTTAGGGCCGGCCGGTGCAATGGGCAATGCTTTCTCTGCATATTCCAATGCTTTTTTATAATCTCCGACCCCCGAATAGCCACGCACAAGTCCCATAAGCGTAGTGAATTGGTTCGGGTTCTTTTCATAATTCATTATAAATACTTCCAGTGCTTCCTGTGTTTTCTTTGACGTAAGCAATACCCTTCCATACTGGTGTATCTGTTGCATGGTGCCTAAGGGTACCGCTTCTTTCATAATGGCTTTGGCTTCGGTGGTCCTTCCCAACTTAGCAAGAACAGAAGCTTTGGTTGAAAGAGAAATAAAATTCCTGTCGCCGAGAATATTCGGGTTAGTAGCTGTGTCTGCCCATAATAGTGCTTCTTCCAGATTGGTGTTATGATCTGCGCACCACTGTGCGGCTGTTTGCCAGCCCAGCCAGAAAAATCCTTTATCTGTTCTTAATTCATTACGGAACATTTCGATCTGCGTAGCAATCAGGTCAACTTCTACTTTAAAAGGAAAACTTAGTTTCTCCCAGATCAGGTTAATGGTGGCCGCAGTTTCTGTCTGATTGGTGAATTCATATTTCAACCACTCAACAGAACGATCGGTTGCCACAGGTTTGATCTTTACACGCAGGACATCTTTTTTTGGATCATAATAAAAACTGCCCCATGAAGTATTGTCCTTTGAAAAGATCAACGTGCTTTCTTCCGGGCCATACGCAATAAAAAATCCATACTTACCTTTTGCCAAAGGCTGACCCTCAATTTTTACATCCGTACTGAATTCGATCGTGGTACTTTCATTGGCACCTGCCCGCCAGGGGGCTTCTTTGCTGCTGCCAAAGCCCTGGTCGGTATACCCCACAGGAACCAACTGGCCCCAGATTTTTCCTTCCCTTCCTTTTACAGCGGGCCTGTCGTAGTTGATGGTAATATCTGTCAATCCCACTTTTTCACCCACCATAGCTTTCTTATTACCGCCACTGGGTGTGGTAGTGAGTGGCCTTTGTGCCTGCAAAGCAGTAGATGCCAGCAATACAGCTGCAATTAGATACTGTTTCATATTCTCGGATTTAGAGAGAAAAGCTACAGTTCTTTGAGTAGAAGCTTTAGAAATATGTGATTAATGCGGGAATTTGGGGATGAGTGGGAGGGTGGTTAAAGAAGGTAAAGTAGTTAAAGAGGGTTAAAGGGGTTAAAATAGTTGAAGAAGTTAAAAGGGTTAAAATAGTTAGTCATTTTCTGCTTTAACTATTTTAACCCTCTTTAACTACTTTAACCAAACCACTCCTACATAAGAAAAGCCGCCACCCCTCTCAAAACAGGTGCTGCTTTGGCATGAGTGATCGTGATCTTGATCTTGTCTGTATCCTGTTTGGCAAATGTGGCGATCTTTTTACGGCCGATGGTGGTGCCGCGGTAAACGGGTTGAAAACTGCTGCCGTCGGACACTTCAATAGTAAACGATTGAACCCTTTGGCCAAAGCTGATCATCTCTTCCAATACAAGGGTATTGATCTGTTTTTTTCTGGGCAGATCGATCACGATCTCAGAATTTTCCTGTTGTGATGAAGCCCAGTAAGTGTTGATATTATGATCGGTCAGGTTATTGAGTGACGGATCTTCTTTGCCATAGGATGAAAGAGTTGATTTGGCAAACAGGTCCGTTTTAAAAGCATCTGCCCTCAGTTTACCAAAGCCTACCAGCGCTGCAGAATCTGCTGCATTGATCTGCCCGGTTCTGTCGGGCGGAACATTGAGTAAAAGATTACCACCATTACCTACAGATTGCAGATAGAGATTAAATAAAGTTTGTGGTGTTTTTACTTTGTTGTCTTCTGCCTGGTGATAAAACCATCCCGGCCTGATGGACACATCGGCTTCTGCCGGGATCCAGAGCTTACCGTTTACATTTCCACGGTTAAGTGTATCTGTTGGTGGCCCACCATTACCTCTTTTGAAACCTGCTGTATCTAATAAATTCCAGTTGGTACTGTTGATGATCCCTTTTTCATTGCCACACCAACGGATACTTGGGCCGATATCACTAAACACCACGAGCTGTGGCTGCCATTTAAAAACAGAGTCCTCAAACCTTCTGAAATCATATACCTGCTTCTTACCATTCGGTCCTTCACCATTGGCACCGTCCCACCAGAGTTCAAAGAATTTGCCATAGTTGGTGAGCAGTTCTTTCATGGTAGAGATATAGACATCATTGTATTCGGGTGTTCCGTAGAGTGGGTGGTTTCTGTCCCAGGGAGAAATATACACGCCCATTTCAATGCCTGTTTTCTTACAGGCTTCCGACAATGCTTTTACCACATCACCCTTTCCATCCATCCATTTACTTTCTCTTACCGTATGCGTACTGAATTTGCTTGGCCATAAACAAAATCCATCATGGTGCTTGGCGGTTAAGATAATGCCTTTGGCACCTGCCTGTTTGGCGATACGTGCCCATTGCTCACAATCAAGTGCTGTTGGATTAAATACAGAAGGATCTTCATTACCCAATCCCCACTCCCTGTCTGTAAATGTATTGGGCCCGAAATGGATAAACAGATAAAACTCTTTCTCATGCCATTGTAACTGTTCTTTGGATGGCAGGGGAGGAAGGGGCGTAACAGATTGTGAAAATAAGGAAGCTGCAAAAAAGCAACTGATGATGAACAAGCAGTTTTTCATATAGCGAATTGAAAAACTAATATACGAAGATAAATCAGGGCTAAAGCCCAATATCCATTTGCATTTTGTTCCCCAGCCTGAAGGCTGGGGTTATTGTGATCAGGAATATAAAATAGATTCCATCATGTTGAATTCAGCAAAAAATAACCCCATCCTTCAGGCTGGGGAAGAGAATTTTTTTTAATGGGCTTTAGCCTTGACTATGTATTACATTAATTGCCGCTTGTACATCTGCACCGTGTTCTCATATCCCAGATAGATCGCATCGCATACCAGTGCATGACCAATACTTACTTCATCCAGCGAAGGAATATGTTGTGCAAAATATTTCAGGTTCTGAAGATCAAGATCATGGCCTGCATTGATACCCATCCCAAGTTCTTTGGCTTTCAATGCTGCCTGTAGATAAGGTGCGATCGCATTTTCTCTTTCACCTTTGGCAAATTGTGTGGCATATCCTTCAGTATACAATTCAATCCTGTCGGTTCCGGTTTCTGCAGCACCCGCTACCATGGTTATATCCGGATCAACAAAAATCGATACGCGGATCCCCGCTTTTTTAAAAACCGCAATGATATCAATAAGATAGTTTTTATGCTTTATCGTATCCCATCCGTGATCACTGGTTAATTGTCCGAGTGCATCCGGTACTAAGGTAACCTGGTGTGGTTTTGTTTCCAGTACCAGATCCACGAATTTTTGTTCGGTGCAATTGCCTTCAATATTGAATTCTGTGGTGATGATCTTTCTGATCTGTCTTACATCCTCATACCGGATATGCCTTTCGTCCGGCCTCGGATGCACAGTTACCCCATCCGCCCCAAAACGCTGGGCATCGATAGCTGATTTCACAACATCAGGGTTATTGCCTCCACGGCTATTACGCAGGGTGGCAAATTTGTTGATGTTTACACTGAGTTTTGTCATGGGGCAAAAATACGAAGGGGATGGTTAAAGGGGGTAAAATAGTTAAAGAGGGTAAAGTGGTTAAAATAGTTAAAGTAGTTGCGGATCACTATACACTTTTAACTTCTTTAACTATTTTAACCTCTTTAACTACTGTAATCCAAACCCCTAACTCAGTAATTTGATAATGACTGCTGCCAAAGTTGTTCCAACAATATGATACCCGCAGTCAATGGCATATAAACCCAGCGGTTTGCGGGTATAGAGATAGGCGATGCTGGTGGAGGTAAGGCTAAAGCAGATACTGACCAAGAGGCCCAGTTTAACCGCATGCATAATATCGGCAATGTACAGGATATTGGAAAGTATCCCTATGCCGGTACTGGCCACAAGCATGAGCACAAAACTACCGGCAAATAGCAGGGGCATTCCTTTTTTGGCATCGGGATCATCCATTTTTAGGTTAACCATTTTAACCCAGGATTTGGCAAATAAAACCGGGCTGTACCAGATGGCGCCAAGTATCCAGTAGGCGGCGGCCCCGGCTAATACGGCCAGCCAGTGAATGTGGGAGAAAGAATCCGTAAGCATAGTATTGGTTTTGGTGAATAATGAACAAGTTCTAAAATAAATACCGCTTCGTCAATAGCTATACCGGATTGTGGATTATTTGCCCGATCAAGGGTATCTTTGATGAAGTAACAGCCGCAACTTTTGCACAAAACAATTGTTAGTACCGCATGAGCTATGTTTCGTTAGAAGAATGTTTACTGGATCTGGAGAAGAACGGGCAACTGGTCAGGATCAGGGAAGAAGTGGATCCCTATCTTGAAATGGCGGCCATTCATCTGCGTGTGTATGAAGCAGGCGGGCCTGCGTTGCTATTTGAAAATGTAAAAGGATCCAGGTTTCGTGCCGCATCCAATATTTACGGAACGATCGAGCGGAGTAAGTTTATTTTCAGGGATACTTTCTCATTGGTGCAAAGACTGATCGCTTTAAAAGGGGATCCGGTGAAAGCTTTAAAGCATCCGTTGGATAATATGAAAGTGGGACTGGCCGCAGCCAAAGCCTTCCCTTTAAAAGATCCGATGAGTAAGCCGGTTCTTTATGAAGAGATCCGGATCTCAGATCTTCCCTTAATTCAACACTGGCCCATGGATGGCGGTGCTTTTGTAACCCTGCCACAGGTGTATACAGAAGATGCCGACCAACCTGGTATCATGAAAGCTAATTTGGGCATGTATCGTATTCAATTAAACGGAAACGATTACGAAACCGACAAAGAGATCGGGTTGCATTATCAATTGCATCGCGGTATTGGTGTGCACCAGGCCAAGGCCAACGCCAAAGGGTTGCCATTGAAAGTGAGTTGTTTTGTGGGTGGGCCACCCGCTGATGCCGTGGCTGCCGTGATGCCTTTACCTGAAGGGATCAGTGAAATGACTTTTGCAGGGGTATTAGGTGGGAGAAGATTCCGTTATGCATATAAGGATGGGTTCTGTATCAGTACAGATGCAGATTTTGTGATCACCGGAGAAGTCTATCCCGGAGAAAATAAACCGGAGGGGCCGTTCGGTGACCACCTTGGGTATTATAGTTTGCGTCATGATTTTCCGCTGATGCGTGTGCATAAAGTATATGCAAAGAAGAATGCGATCTGGCCCTTTACCGTTGTAGGCCGTCCCCCGCAGGAGGACACCAGTTTTGGTGAACTGATACATGAATTAACCGGTGCTGCTATTCCGCAGGAGATACCCGGACTCAAAGAAGTGCATGCCGTTGATGCAGCCGGTGTTCACCCTTTATTGCTTGCCATTGGAAGTGAGCGGTACACGCCTTACACACCCACCAAACAACCTGCAGAGATCCTAACCATTGCGAATCATGTGTTAGGTACCGGGCAATTGAGCCTGGCAAAATTTTTATTCATCACCGCAGATGACACGAATCAACTCAGCACCCATAAAGTGCAGTCTTTTATGGAGTATGTACTGGAGCGGATCGATCTGAGCCGAGATGTACATTTTTATACAAACACCACGATCGATACACTGGATTATTCAGGAACAGGATTGAACAGCGGCAGTAAAGTAGTATTTGCTGCCTATGGAGAGGTGAAAAGAAAATTATGTACGGAAGTACCTTCCAGAATAAAAGAAATAGCCGGTTTTGAAAATGCTTCGATAGCCATGCCGGGTGTAATTACCTTACAAGCAACCGCGTTCAGCAGTTACGATCATGCGCATAAAGAAATGGAAATGCTCAATGAACAGTTACTGTCTCAAACAGATGCATTATCAGGAATCGTATTGATCGTTGTTTGTGATGATGCCGGGTTTGTTGCAGAAAACCTGCGTAACTATTTATGGGTAACCTATACCCGCTGCAATCCATCACATGATATATATGGTATTGATTCTTTTACAGAGAACAAACACTGGGGCTGCCGTGGCCCGCTGGTGATCGATGCCCGTATCAAACCTCACCATGCCCCACCGGTTGAAAAAGATCCTGCTGTTGAAAGAAAAATAGACAGACTTTTCCAAAAAGGCGGGAGCCTCTATGGAATAAAATGATCCGGCTTTGTAAGGGTTATTGTTAGACAGCGTCTTCAGGGTATAGTATTCACTTATTAATCATTTATATGAAGAAGATCGTCTTGTTACTAAATCTTATTTTGTTTTCGGCCATTAGCTTGTTGGCACAACCATACCCAAAAGGATTATCAGTTGGTGATAAAGCGCCTGATTTTACCGGAAAGGATAGTAAGGGGAATGTTTTTTCATTGGATAAACAATTGAAAAAAGGAGAAGTGGTGCTGATCTTCTATCGCGGACAATGGTGCCCTTTCTGTAATAAACAATTAAGCAGCCTTAACGACTCGCTACAGATGATCGTTTCCAAAGGCGCTATGCTGGTAGCGGTTACACCCGAAACGATTGATAACGTAGGCAAGACCATCGGTAAAACAAAAGCTTCTTTCCCAATTATCAGTGATATGGATCTGAAGATCATGAAGTCATACCAGGTAGATTTTTCAGTAGAACAGGCTACACAGGACAGGTATAAAAAATTCGGGATCGATTTTGCAGTTGCCAATGGAAGCAATGGAGCGAATCTTCCGGTACCGGCTACCTATGTGATCGGAAAGGATGGAAAGATCAAATATGTTTTCTTTAACCCCGATTACCGTTTACGCCCTTCCGTAAAAGATATAGCTGAACATTTATAGTACCTGTATACATGAGAGCAGTTATTCAAAAAATAAGCGTGATGGTTTCTGCGGGATTACTGGCCGCTTCTGTATTGCTGCTGATCAGTTTCCAAAACAGACAGACTGATCAGAAACCGGTAAACCTTTCGGATGCTCAGGGGGTGGTGGTGCTGGAACTCTTTACCAGCCAGGGCTGCAGCAGCTGCCCACCTGCGGATGCCTTACTCGCCGAATATGCAGCTGCTCATAATGAGCATATTATTCCTTTATCGTTTCATGTAGATTACTGGAACCGGTTAGGTTGGGCAGACCCCTTCAGTGATAAAATATATAGTGAAAGACAGCAATGGTATAGTACACATCTTCCCAAGGGTAGTGTTTACACGCCACAACTGATTGTAAATGGGAGAGGGGAAGCTGTAGGAAATAACAGGAAGACGGTTGGCAGCCTCGTGCAAAATGAGTTATCGGTTCAAAATAAAGAAACGATTTCCGTAGCGGATATTACGATAGACCGGAATGCCCTTAGTTTTCATTACAGGTCAACGAATACCAATAAGCAACAAATAGTCAATATTGCACTGATCCAGAAACAGGCAACAACCTCTGTTAAAGCGGGAGAGAATAAAGGCGTAACCATTACAAATCACAATATTGTCCGCTCATTTGCAACACTGCCCATCAATCATGAGGGCTCGGGATCTATCAACCTTCCCGCCCGGTTCAAGTCTTCAGAATATGCATTGGTATTATATGTACAGAACAAAAATGACCTTTCCATATCTGCTGCGATCATGAAAGACCTCCAATAAAAAATCATTACTAACTACTAATTATTAATTTCTAATTCTTAATTACTAATTGATCTCTACCCAAGTGTGATCTGCCAATAATCTCACAGAAGAAATAAATTGTTTGAACGGCCCCGCGCCACCCCATTCATGTGGTGCAACCAGTGAGAGCATATGTGATCCGTCTTTTCTTTCGTATAAATGATAGGTATGTCCGATCTGAGGTTTAAAACTGAGCCTCGCTTCATAGATCATCATGCTAAGTTCCTTGCGCTTGCGGATCTCCTGTGCCTGTCTTGCCAATAGCTCTATCTGCTGCCGGATCTGGTCAAGCTGCATATTGGTCTGTTCTTCCATCGCGGAGAGCGCCTTATGTTTGATCACACCCTCTTTGGTAGGCCGGATAGCCACACTGCCAACAGAGGATGCATACGGAAGGATGCTCATCTGTTTATGATAGATCTCAATATTTACAAATGGGTTGCCTTCTTTATCAGTTCCCTTATGTGTAACTTTCATATAACCATTCGGCAGGATCTCATTGGTTACTTCCAGTATCGTTTTTTCTTCCTTGATAAAAACCGTTTGCAAGGTAGAGGCATTTAAAATACCTGCTTTGATCGTGTCTGCCATTTCCTGGTTCTCAAAAGGGTGGAGGGTATCGTCGGGCACCATTTCATATTGTGAATAGAAAGCCTCATTATCCATGCTCACCCAGTTAATACTGATACTGAGTGCATGGCCGTTACGGATGCTTTCAATTTTATAATTACCACTTTTAGGTATGAGCCCATGCTGGAAATCACATTTTTCCGGAAATAACTGCCAGCCTGCTAAAAAATTATACGCTTGTACCATCTTATCTCAATATCTGCTTTGTATACGGTAATTACAAAATCCAGTTACAAAGGTTCTTATTTCGGGGAAATAAAAAAAGCGGGGCCCGTTATCAGTTCACCACAGCAAAATCAGGCCTTTTGATCAGCTGGCTCACATACCGGAAACGCAGGTCGGTATCGAAAGTTACATTCCATTGGTTCATGCTGCGGGTAATGCGTGGATAGTAATAGGCTTTGAGTTGCATAGTGCCGAAAACAAGGTTTTCATTACGGGTTCTAACGCCACCGCCAAATGCCATATAGATATCTCCATCACTGATCGTTCCCCCTAAAGCCTTAAGGTAAGTGGCACTTGAAAATATAAAAGGGGCAAAATTGAAACCTACCAGTTTCCAGGTATTGTAAAAAACGGATTCCCCGTTAAAAGTGATCCGTGTGGAAGCTTTTAGGTCGGGGGTTGCCAGTTGGGGAATACCATAGTCGCTACCCAACCGCAATGGATCGTTCAGGTAAGTGTTCAGTAACTGCGTGGCACTGCCACTGAGAAAATGCCTGATATACCAACGGCTTCCGTTCAGCCTTCTTAGTTTGGTGAAATATTCAAGACTGGTGAGTAAACTGATATCTTCCAGCCGTCCTCCATTATAATAAGTACCTAAACGGATGATGTAATTGAGATAATTTTTCCTGTTCGAGAAATAATTCCGTTGATAATCGAAACCAAGATAGGGACGTGATATACGGTTCCGGTTTGTCCAGCCTCCTGTAAATGACATACTAAAACCTTCCGGCACATCCTCGTTACGGCCAAAGCCATACAGGAAATTGGTATGGTAATAATCCTGTTCAAAAATGGTGAAAGAACTTAATACAGAAACCAGGTTTGAGTAACCAATATTGTAATTGGTTTTGAACAGGTCCGGTACATCCTGAAAACTACGGTGAATGCCGCGAATGGATACCAATCGTTTGAACCTTGATTGCAGGTTCTGTTGTACATATTTATGTGCGCCAATATTATATCCGAACCACCCGTCGAATATCTGGTAACGGTATTTGAAATCTGAACGATATAAAGAATCGGGCAGATAGGCATTCTCTGTAAAATGATTGGCTATTTCAAAAGCGCCGGTCCATTTATGGTAAGGACTCACCAGGGGAAGTTCACCTTGTATATAGAGGTTCTTTTCTTCTCTCCGACCACTGTTATATGCCTGTGCCTGGTTTTGGTAACCCAATGCCAGGTTAACAAAGCTACCCGCCAGGTTTCGCTTCAGGAATTCAAAACCAATCCCGTAATGGGGACGGCGGTCATTGTCAAACAGGTTTTTGATCTGTATCCGGTTACCCGTGCCAAACAGGTTATCATCGTTCACTTCAAAACTGGCCATTTTTTCAGAACCTTCTTCCAGGCTTCCGCCGATAGGAAATACATCCTTACAGATAACGATCACATCAACAGAATCAGCATCGGGAGCGGTTTGCTGAACCGTAATCTTCGAATCCTGCAAATAGGTAAGCTCACGTAAGAACCGCTCATTATCCGCCATAAGGTAGGGGTATAATGTATCGCCAACAGTAAAGAAAAGGTTATTGACAATGGTTCTTCTTCGGGTACTGGTATGCAAAGCGTCGCCAATATCATTAAAGATATTCTTTACAACTACTGTGGTGTCGTTTACAGATTTGGCGAAACCGGTCTTTTGTACTTTAATACTCCGGATAATCTTTCCGGCATAAGGAATGAATTCGATCTCGTTTTTTACCGCACCGCTGGCGGGAAAGAGTGTTACCGGAATATTTACCGAAAGGCTTTTTCCGATCTTACCCAGTAAGCCCTTCTTTTTTGCCAGAAAAAAAACAGTATCTGCCGGTTCGGTTTCCTGGGCAGCAATATGCTGAAAACTGATACAAAACAGCAATAGCCATAATATCCTCTTGCTTATATTGTATGCCGGCCATTGCATCATAGATAGAACTGTGATTAAAACAGTTTGAAGTTAAATAAATCCGGCGGTAAGCAGGAGATGCTTTTGGGTAGGCTTGGTAAAGACGGGATCAATGATAGTCTACGCTATCGGCTTTTCCATTACGATAAAATGAATAGGGGTTTTGGGCAACCCAAACTCCGGGTCAGTGGGAAAGGGCTCTGTTTCACCCGTGGCCCTGTATCCATGCCTTTCGTACCAGGCAATCAGTTCATGCCGTACAGAGATCACCGTCATGGTAATCGCCTGACAGTTTTTTTCCTTTGCATAGTTCTCTGCGGCGGCCAGTAATTGTTTGCCAATACCCTTCGATTGTAATTCGGGGGAAACCGTAAGCATGCCCAGGTAAAGTTTGTTTTGTTTGACCTTGAGGTATACGCAGGCCAGCAGTGATCCGCTCTCGTCCGAATATTTCAGGATCACAGCCCCCGGCTCATCAATCATTTTCTTAAGTGAATCGGGATTGGTGCGTAACCCATCCAGCAGATCGGCTTCCGTTGTCCATCCTTTTTTGGAACTATCTCCACGGTAGGCACTGTTCACCAGTTTATCCAGTGCAGGAATATCGGTTGCGGTTACAATTGAGATCATGAGTGCTGAAGCTGATAATTTGTTCGGTCAATAAATACCAATATCCAACCCGAATTTATTTTAATTTATTCAAATAGGGAGTGATCAAGTCAATAAAAAAGGTCCCGCTAAAAAGCGGGACCTTTTTTATTGAAAACCTATCAGTCATATTAGAAAGAAGGATCTGCAGGTGTATTGCTGTTGCCATCTCTTTCACGGAAAGGATAAGGTAACAGGTTACGCTTGCGTTCGGTAGTTGGTCTGCCGAATCTTCTCATGTCTTCCAGTTTCAGACCGGAATGGAACAATTCAATACAACGGTTCTTATAGATCTGGTCGAGCAGAGCGGCTACAGTAGCAGGAGCTACCGGAGGCAATGCCGCACCGATACCCAGAGGGTCAGCCGCGGCAGTTTTTGTAACTACTTTATTCAGTTCTAAGATACCATTCGCCAGGTCCGGTGTGGTGGCCCTTGCATAAGCTTCCGCTTTGATCAATGTAATCTCACCGGGGAAATACACAGGGATCGCTGTCGAAGCTGTGATCCAGAATCCATTCAAACGGAACCTCGGGTTGATCGTAGGATTGATCAATGTGTAGAAAGGGATTCTTTTGTCGCTTAGGTCAGGTGCCAATGCAGCAGGTAAACCCAGGGTAGAGTCTACGGGTTGATACACGTTATTGGTAGAAGCCACCGAATTGTAGATCGGGTTTGGATTGGCCGCTTCAAAACTGAAGACTGATTTTTTGGTCAGGTCAACAGCATTCGCAGCGGTTAAAGCCGCCGCATAGTTACCTGCAAACAGGGAATACCTTGCTTTTAAAGCATAGAGTGTATTTACAATGTCAACACCGGCAGGAATATCTGTTAAGAAAGAACTGCTGATGGCATTGGCACTGATGGCAGATAATGCTTTATCAATGGCAGCAATGGCACGGGCATAACCTTGTGTCCTGTCAATAAAAACAGTAGCTGTTGTTCCGATGGTATCAGGAACTTTTTCCCAGAACTCAGACTGGCATCCGATAGACAACGCTTTGAAGATCGTAGCATAGCCGATCAATCCGCTTGCATAGCCTTTATCGGTTACAGAAGCAGCACCGGTGATCACATTATTGGCATCATAGATCACTTTGCTGGCAGTGCTCCATACATTACCCAGCAATGCATTGGTTCCGTCTACTGCAGTTCCGCCTGTAGAAAGCTGAAACTCTGAAGTGTTACCTGCATTCAACAGGATGGTTTCTCCGGTGATCAGTCCATTGGCATCTGACAAGCCATACCCTACGTTAGCAATATAGGTACGTTGCAGACCAACGGCCACACCCGCCAATCCTTTGGCCGAACCCAGTACCTGCACCGATGTAGCGGCAGTCGGGTTGGTGAAATCTTTTTTACAGCCGCCCGCAGTCATCAGCACCGCTGCAAGCCCCGTGTATAGTATTGATTGAAATATCTTTTTCATAAAAATCATTTTTGATTGAATTA